>JAWWPK010000001.1:0-12836 GCA_033854925.1 Nocardioidaceae bacterium
CCGCGGTGAACGGGTGGTGGTCGAAGTAGGTGCGCACCGAGCTGTAGAGAACGTTGAAGGTCAGCGGGTTGCGGTCGCCGCTGGAGACGTGGAAGTAGCCGACCTGGGCCGGCTCCGGCGGGTGCGCCAGGACAGCGACGATGGCCGAGACGACGTGGTCGACCGGGACGATGTCGACGATCGTGTCCGCGGATGCCGGGAACTCGGGGAGCTCGCCGCGGCCGTAGGCGAGGATCAGCGGCTCGGCCATCTTGAACCCCTCGATCCACCCGACGTGGGGACGCTCGAGGGCGGACTCGATGATGCTGGGCCGGACGATCGAGACGCGGTGGTGGTCGCCCTGGCCCTCTCGAGACAGGCCCTGCGCCCAGCGCTCCACGACCCGCTCACCCATCGCCTTGGTGAACGTGTAGCAGTCGGTCCAGCCGAGGCTGCGGGCTCGCTCGGTGCCGATCCGGACCAGCTCGTCCTTGACCCACTGCTTGCGCGCCGACTCGGTCGCGCGCGCGGCGGTGAGCAGCCCGGCGCGGCTGTGCTCCTTCTCCGCCTTCTTGCGCTCCTTGATCAGGACGTCGACGCCGCGGGAGCGGTACTCGACCTCCTGGCGCTGCGCGAGACCCCACGCCAGCTCGGTCTCGAGGTCCACGTCGTGCTCGACCGAGGCCTCTGGGATGCTGCCGCGGCGCCGCCCCGCGACGTACGCCGTCGAGATGTGCACGTAGTGGATCTCGCGTCCCGACTCGGCCTGGGCCTCGTCGATCCGGTCCAGCAGGTCGCGGACACCGATGACGTTGGTGGTGAACCCCTCGTCGACCGGCGGGTCGAAGGAGACGTCCCCGGCGCAGTGCACCACCGCGTCGATGTCGCTGGGCAGTGCGGGTACGTCGTTCAGGTCGCCCTCGACCACCGCGACGCGCGTCGCCAGCACCGCCTCGACCCCGCCCGCCGCCTCGACGGCCTCGGCGAAGATCGGCTTCTCGAGCAGCTTGGCGATCCGGTCCGCGCCGCTGATCGAGCCCTTGGGCCGGACCAGCACCGACATCCGGACGTCGGGCACCTCGCTGAGCATCAGGTGCAGGAGCGCCTCGCCCACGAAGCCGGTCACCCCGGTCATCAGGACGTGCTGGCCCGCGAGCCGCTCCGCCACTGATGCACTCACGAGACGGAACCCTGCCACGCCGCGGGTCATGACGACGAGTGGGGGCTCGGACGCAACCACCGCTCATCGAGCTTGTCGAGATGCGCGGGGTTGCGCCCGAGCCCCGGTTCACCAGGCGGCGGTGGTCACCTCTCCTCCGCGCACGTCCACCCGCAGGTGGACGTCGTCGGTGCCCTTCGGGACCAGCGCGTAGCTGCCCTCGAGCAGCTCCGGGAACACCAGCGAGGGCACGGTGCCCCCCGCCGCCGGCCGTGGCACGACGGCGACGTGCGGGCGGTGGTGACCGGCCGGGTCGTGCGGCGTGACGACCTCGACCTCCTCGCCGAGCATCGAGGCGGGCATGGTCACCACGAGTGCGCCGACGTCGCCGCCGATGTCGAGCAGGACCGCGCCCTGCCCGGCGTGCGGGTTCTCGTGCTGGTGCGGGTGACTGTGCTCCGTGCTCACGACGCCTTCGTCTTCCCCGGCTTGGTCTGGTAGCCACCACCGGGCAGCCCCAGGTACGGGAAGGTCTTGAGCAGCCCCGCGTTGGTGTCCTTCGTGCCGTCCGTGATCGCCGCGGCCGCTCCGTCAGGGGTGTACGACGGGTCGACCAGCGGGATCGTGAGCCCGGCCACCGCGCGCAGCTCGATGGTCACCACGTCGTCGATGATCCGCCGCCCGTTGGGGAACCCGGCCGCGTCGCCGGCCACCAGCCCCAGCGAGTTCGCGGCCTTGTCCTTGGTCGGCGGGATCGCGACGTTGAGCCGGAGCATGTCCGCCTTGGTGCCTCCGGTGAAGTTCTGGAACCCGGGCACCACACCGGACGGGATGCCAGTGAGCAGGATCGCGTCGAGGTCGGCCCGCGACTTCGAGTAGCCCTTCAGCTTCGGGAAGACGCCCGGGTAGAGCACCGGCAGCAGCCCGGCCAGCTCCGGCTGGTCGACGTACTTGGCGAACCGCGAGTCCGAGCGTGGCGGGCGGGCGTTCCACTCGTCCTTCTCGGCCATCGGGATCAGCACCTCGTTGACCAGCGGGTTCCCGAGCCGGGAGACCTGCTTGAACGGGCCGTGGCCGAGGTACTTGCCCTGGCGGGAGTCGAAGACCTTCGACTTCTGCCGGCTGGCGGACGACCAGACGCCGATCGTGGCGTTGGACGCCGACGGACTGCTGGGCACACCGCCCTTGACCAGCGCCTTGATCGGCACCTGGAGCGCGATCGAGTGCACGTTGTAAGACTGCACCGAGTTGCGGCCGCCCATGTTCGGCATCGAGATCAGGTGCGCGGAGTTGAACGGCCGCAGCGCCCCGAGGTCGAAGACGCTGCCGAGGTCGACGTGGAACGCGTCGGCGCGCTGGCCGGCGAAGACCTTGATGCCGCCCGGCAGGTCGTGGACCGCGGCGGCGCCGAGACCCGCGTAGTTCGGCGTGCTCCGCCCACCGACGTTCACCGGAGGGCAGGTCAGCCCCTGGCCGAGGACGGTCTTCTTCTTCCCCTGGATCCGGGTCACCGTGTAGAACTGCGGCCGGTTCCAGTTCGGGTCGTCGATCGTCGAGATCGGCCCGATGTTGTAGAGGAACGTCGACCGGTTCCGGATCTGGGTGGTGAACTCGAACCGGTAGGTGATGTCGGCGTCAGCCGTGCCCTTGTTGGACACGTTGATCTCGTAGCGGACGTCGTCGCCGAACTCGTAGAAGTTCGGGCCGCCGTCAGGCTTCTGGAGCGGGATGTAGTTGGCGATCAGGGTGACCGTGTCGGGCCGGTCCGGGCTGACGAACGCGTAGACGTCGGTGCTGTCCGCCACCGGGTCCTTGCTGATCTCGGGTGCCTCGCGGTGTGACGACATGTCAGTTGCCTCCCGCCGCGTTGAGGATGCGGGCGACGAGGTCGTGGTCCTCCACGATCACCTCGCGCTCGCCGACCATGAGGTGCAGGACGCCGCCTTTCGGGTCCTGCACGTAGGCCACGACGGGCTCCGTCGCGGCGCCCTTCCCTCGGGTCGTGGCTGCGTCCGCCGTGCCGCCGGACAGGCCGACCACGGCACCGGCGGCCACGCCGGCCCCGGTCGCGGCCAGGAACTTCCTTCTGCTCGTGTCACTCATGCGGGGCTCTCTCCCTCTGAAGACCGACTCGTTGTGAGCCGAGCCATCAGGGCTTCGGAGTCCCGCCCGAAGCGGATGGGACGGAATCGCTACGCCGTCGCAGGGGTTGGGACGGGCATGGACAACATCCAGACGATCGGCACCATCGGTGCCGGCCACATCGGGACGGCCGTCGCTCGACTCGCCCTCGCCGCCGACTACGACGTCGTGCTCAGCAACTCCCGCGGCCCGGAGACGCTCGCCGACCTCGTCGCCGAGCTGGGGCCGCGGGCCAGCGCCGACACTGCCGAGGGAGCGGCCACCCGCGGCGACCTGGTCGTCGTCACCATTCCGCTGCGCGCGATCAGCGACGTGCCGGTGGAACCGCTGGCCGGCAAGGTCGTGGTCGACACCAACAACTACTACGCGGCGCGGGACGGTCAGATCGCCGAGCTCGACGAGCGCCGCGGCACCTCCGCCGGCCTGCTCCAGCGGCACCTGCCGACGTCGTACGTCGTGAAGGCGTTCAACCACATCCAGTCCACGCAGCTCGAGACCGAGGGCACGCCCGCCGGTACGCCCGGTCGCCGGGCGCTGGCCCTGTTCGGAGACGACGCCGGGGCGGTCGACACGGTGACCCGCTGGCTCGACGAGCTCGGCTACGACGCCGTCCAGGGCGGCCCGCTCGCCGACAGCTGGCGGATCGAGCCGGGGACGCCGGCCTACGGCCCGCGGTTCGACGCCGACGGCCTGCGCCAGGCTCTGGCCGACGCGACCCGCTGACCAGATCGGGTTTGGCGGCGGTCCCACCGGGAACCGTCCTGTTGGTGGCGCCGACCCCGTCGAGATCGTCATATCCGCAGGGGGTCGCCCGTCACCGGTGAGCTCGTCTCGGCCGGTCCGGAACGGTTGGGGCGGGTCCGCTCCCGGCCCTCCCGGACCCTGAGGTCGGGACATCTCCCGGCGCCGCGTCGACGGTGGGCGCAGAGGGGATCGAACCCCCGACCGCTGGTTTGTAAAACCAGAGCTCTACCGCTGAGCTATACGCCCGAACCGGAGCAGAGTACGGGAGCCCGCAGGAGCCGCGGAAATGGTCCCGAAATGGAAGTTGAGCCGCTGGCGTCTCGGGTCACCAGCGGCTCAACGGGGCATAACCTACTGCCCGCGACACGCCGTCACAAACCTACGAACGGACTATTTCTCAACTGGTCCAGACCGTTGGTCGCCAGCCCCCTGCCGGGCCGTCATGCCCCCGCTCAGACGAGCGCCCGGAGCTGGCGCAGGTGCTCCTCCAGGTCGCGGCCCTCGGAGCGCGCGTTGTGGACGGCCCAGCGGACCATCCCGTCCTTGTCGATGACGTACGACGAGCGGCGCGGCGCCCCGCGACCCTCGTCGAACACGTCATAGGCGCGACACACCTCGCCGTGCGGCCAGAAGTCCGAGAGCAGCGGGAAGTTGAGCCCGTCGGCGTCCGCGAAGGCGCGCAGCGCGTAGGTCGGGTCGCACGAGATCGCCAGCACCTCGGTGTCGAAGGTCAGGAAGTCGGCCAGCTGGTCCTTGATGCCGGCCATCTCGCCGGTGCACACCCCGGAGAACGCGAAGGGGTAGAAGATCAGCGCGACCGCCTTCCTCCCGCGGAACGACGAGAGCGTCACGTCCTGACCGAACTGGTCGCGCAGCGTGAAGTCGGGGGCGGGCCCGCCGAGCTCGAGTCCGGTCACTCGTCGGCCGAGCTTGAGTCGGAGTCGGAGTCCGAGCCGGCGTCGGAGCCCGGCTTGCCGTCGGCGTCGTACGTCGACAACTCGCGCTTGAGGACCTTGCCGGTGGCGTTTCGCGGCAGCTCGTCGAGCACCACGATCTCGCGGGGCACCTTGAAACGCGCGAGGTTCTCCTTCACGTGTCCCTTGAGGTCGTCCTCGGACGCGTCCTTGCCGTCGCGGAGCACCACGAAGGCGCGCAGCCGCTTGCCGTAGTCGTCGTCGTCCACGCCGATCGCGGCCACCTCGACGACCGCCTCGTGGCGGGCCAGGCAGTCCTCGACCTCCTTGGGGAAGACGTTCTCGCCGCCGGACACGATCATCTCGTCGTCGCGGCCCTCGACGTACAGCCGGCCGTGCTCGTCGAAACGGCCCACGTCGCCGGACGACATCAGCCCGTCGATCATGTCCTTCTTGCCGCCACCGGTGTAGCCCTCGAACAACAGGCTGTTGCCGACGAAGATCCGGCCGGACTCGCCCTGCGGGACCTCGTTGTCCTTGTCGTCGTAGATCTTGACGACGGTGGCCCACGGGGGCTTGCCGGCGGTGGACGGCTCCGCGCGCATGTCCTCGGGGGTGGCGATCGACGCGTAGGCGATCTCGGTCGAGCCGTAGGTGTTGTAGAGGTTGTCGCCGAAGTGGTCCATCCAGGAGATGGCCAGGTCGCCGGGCAGCGCCGACCCGGACGCGGCGACCACCTTGACCGACCGGAGGCTGTACTTGTCGAGGGTGTCGTCGGGGAGCGCCAGGATGCGCTGCAGCATCACCGGGATCACCACCATGCCGTCGCAGTCGTTCTCCTCGGTGACCTCGAGCGCGGCCTCGGGATCGAACTTTCGCTTCAACACCATCGTGTGGCCCAGCAGGAGCGAGAGCATCATGTGCGCGAAGCCCCAGGTGTGGAACAGCGGCGCCGCGATGTGCACGGTCCACCCGTAGCGCAACGGCATCCTGGAGAGCAGCGAGACCGCGGCGTCGATACCGGCCTCGTTGCGAGGCGCGCCCTTCGGCGTGCCCGTGGTGCCCGAGGTCAGGATCACGATCCGGGTGTGGTGGTCCGGTACGCCGCTGAGCGGCTCGTCGGAGTTCGCGTCGATGAGCGCGTCGAGGGTGTCCGCCTCGCTGTCCCCGTCGACCCAGGCCAGCACCCGGGTCTCGATGTCCGCCTTCTCGAGCATCTTGGTGAACTCCTCGTCGTGGACCACGACGGTCGGGCTCTCCCGCTCGAGCACGTCGACCAGCTGCGGGCCGGCGAACGCGGTGTTGAGATAGATCAGGTCGGCGCCCAGCTTGGCCGCCGCGACGGTCGTCTCGACGAAGCCGCGGTGGTTGCGGGCCATGAGCGCGATGGCGTCACCCTCCTTGACGCCGAGCTCCTGGAGCCCGCGCGCGAGCGCGTTGCTGCGCCGGTCCACGTCGCGGAAGGTCAGCTCGCCGCGCTCGTCGATCACCCACGTCCGGCCGGGCATCAGGGTGGCCATCGCCAGGAAGCCCCCGGCGGGGCCGGTCCCCCACTGCTGGAGCGCCCGGCCGGCCTTGGCCAGGGCCAGCGGTGAGTAGGGCCGGAGGATCCCGGACTCGGCCAGCACCTTGAGGCCGTAGCCGGTCGAGGCGGCCTTGCCGGCCAGCTTGTCTAGTGGCGACGGCAGCAGGAGGGAGCGCACGTTGTGCAGGATGTCACGCAGGAGTCTTGGGGGCGATCAGCCGGGTGGCCGACCATTCCTTGCTGACCGCGGCGGTGGTGGTCTGCGACAGCCCTGCGATCGGGGCGGCCTCGGCGATGTCGGCCGGCTCCACGGCGTTGGGGCGTCCGACCCTGGGCGTGAGCAGCCAGATCGCACCGCCACCCACGAGGTCGGTGAGGGCGTCGACGAGCCCGTCGACCAGATCGCCGTCCTCGTTGCGCCACCACAGCAGCACGGCGTCGACGACGTTGCCGTAGTCGCCGTCGACCATGTCGGCGTCGATCAGGTCCTCGATCGCGACCCGCAGCTGATCGTCGGAGTCGGAGTCCCAGCCGAGCTCCTGGATGACCATGCCGGGCTTGAACCCGAGCCGCTCGGCGGCACCGGGAGCACCCGTCCGGGTGGTGCCTCCACCCTCGGTCGAGCTCACGCCGTCCTCCTCAATTCGTGCACTGTGTCGCGTCACCTATGGCGAACCCCCGCGGCCGCGGGGGTCGAATGAGCGATAGTCCACCTGAGTTGGGCGGTACGCGCAAGCGAGCGACCCCTTGTCGACGCAGTGTCGCAGCAGGTGAGACCGCTGTGGCACCCGGGTTGAGGCGTACCCGCGGGTAGCAGATCGACCGTCGAAGCGCTCGCCCAACCGTGACACGATGAGTGGGTGACCGAGGAAACATCCACTGACTCAGTTGCCGACGGGGCCACCCCCCGAGCCACCACCAGCGGCTCGCCCACGCCGGTCATCCACGAGGGACTGCCCACCCAGCTCCCGGACATCGACCCGGACGAGACCACCGACTGGCTCGAGTCCTTCGACCAGCTGGTCGACGAGCGCGGCCGCGACCGGGCGCGCTACGTGATGCTCCGGCTGCTCGAGAAGGCCCGCGAGCTGAACGTCGGCGTGCCGGCACTGCGCAGCACCGACTACATCAACAGCATCCCGCCCGAGCGCGAGCCGTGGTTCCCCGGCGACGAGGAGATCGAACGCCGGATCCGCGCCTTCATCCGCTGGAACGCCGCGGTGATGGTCTCCGACGCGAACCGGCCCGGCCTCGAGGTCGGGGGCCACATCGCGACGTACCAGTCCGCGGCCAGCCTCTACGAGGTCGGCTTCAACCACTTCTTCCGTGGCAAGGATCACCCCGGTGGTGGTGACCAGATCTACATCCAGGGCCACGGCTCGCCGGGCATCTATGCCCGCGCCTTCCTGGAGGGCCGCCTCGACGAGCAGCAGCTGCTGCGGTTCCGCCAGGAGGTCCAGCACGGCGTCGGCAAGGGGCTCTCGTCCTACCCGCACCCGCGGCTGATGCCGGAGTTCTGGGAGTTCCCGACCGTCTCGATGGGCCTCACCGGCATCAACTCGATCTACCAGGCCCGCTTCAACCGCTACCTGCAGAACCGCGGCATCAAGGACACCTCGCAGCAGAGTGTCTGGGCCTTCCTCGGCGACGGCGAGATGGCCGAGCCCGAGTCCTTGGGAGCGATCCGGATCGCCGCGCGCGAGGAGCTCGACAACCTCACCTGGGTGATCAACTGCAACCTGCAGCAGCTCGACGGCCCGGTCACGGGCAACGGCAAGATCATCCAGGAGCTGGAGGCCAACTTCCGCGGCGCCGGCTGGAACGTCATCAAGGTGATCTGGGGCCGCGAGTGGGACGAGCTGCTCGCCCGCGACGTCGACGGCGTCCTGGTCAACCAGATGAACAAGACCCCCGACGGGGCGTTCCAGAACTTCTCGGTCGAGGACGGCGCCTACAACCGCGAGCACTTCTTCGGGCCCGACCCGCGGCTGCGCAAGATGGTCGAGCACATGACCGACCGGCAGATCGAGAAGCTGCCGCGTGGCGGCCACGACTACCGCAAGGTCTACGCCGCCTTCGACGCCGCCTCGAAGCACACCGGGCAGCCGACGGTGATCCTGGCGCACACCATCAAGGGCTGGACGATCGAGGCCCTCGAGGGCAAGAACGCCACCCACCAGATGAAGAAGCTCAAGCTGCCGGACCTGCTGAAGTTCCGCGACCGCCTCTACCTGCCGATGAGCGACCGCGACATCGAGGAGGCATACGAGTCCACCGGCACCGCGCCGTTCTTCCACCCGGGCGCGGACTCCCCCGAGATCGAGTACATGATGGAGCGGCGTCGCCAGCTCGGCGGGTCGATCCCCCGACGGGTGATCCGCGCCAAGTCGCTGATCCTGCCCGGCAACGAGATGTACGACGAGCTCAAGCAGGGCTCGGGCAAGAACAAGGTCGCCACCACGATGGCGACGGTCCGCCTGCTCAAGGACTGGATGAAGGACCCCAACATCGGCCAGCGGATCGTGCCGATCGCGCCGGACGAGTACCGCACCTTCGGCATGGACTCGATGTTCCCGAGTGCCAAGGTCTACAACCCGGGCGGCCAGCAGTACGAAGCGGTCGACCGCAAGTTGTTGCTGTCCTACAAGGAGTCCGCGCAGGGCCAGATGCTCCACGAGGGCATCTCCGAGGCCGGTGCGGTGGCTTCGGCGACCGCCGCTGGATCGACGTACAGCACCCACGGCGAGCACATGATCCCGTTCTACATCTTCTACTCGATGTTCGGGTTCCAGCGGACCGGTGACTCGATCTGGGCGATGGCCGACCAGCTGGCGCGCGGCTTCCTGATCGGCGCGACCGCGGGTCGCACCACGCTGACCGGCGAGGGGCTGCAGCACGCCGACGGTCACTCGCCGCTGCTGGCGGCGACCAACCCGGCGGTCGTGCACTACGACCCGGCGTTCGCCTACGAGGTCGCGCACATCATGGAGTCCGGGCTGGCCCGGATGTACGGCGAGTCCGAGGCGCACCCGCACGGCGAGGACGTCATCTTCTATCTCACGGTCTACAACGAGCCGGTCGCCCAGCCCAAGGAGCCGGACGACGTGGACGTCGACGGGATCCTGCGCGGCATGCACCAGACGGCCAAGGCCGACGGCGAGGGCCCGCGGGTCACGCTGATGGCCTCCGGGGTCGGCTACCCGTGGATCGACGACGCCCAGCGGATCCTGGCCGAGGACTGGGGCGTGCGCGCCGACCTGTGGTCGGTCACGTCCTGGAACGAGCTGGCCCGCAACGCCACCGCCGCCGAGGAGTGGAACCTCCTGCACCCGGGCGAGGCCGCCCGGACGCCGTACGTCTCCGACCGGCTGGCCGGCATCTCCGGCCCGGTCGTGGCCGTCTCGGACTACATGCGCGCCGTACCCCTCCAGATCGCGCGCTGGGTCCCTGCCGACTACCGGGTGCTCGGCGCGGACGGGTTCGGCTTCGCGGACACCCGGCCGGCCGCCCGCCGGTTCTTCCACATCGACGCGCAGTCGGTGGTCGTGCAGGCGCTGCAGGCGCTCGCGGACGCCGGCGAGATCGACCGCGGCCAGGTGGAGAAGGCGTTCGCCCAGTACCGCATCGACGACCCCACCGCCGTCGCCGACGTGAAGCAGGAGGGCGGGGACGCCTGATTGTCTACCCCCGCGAGCTTCGGCCCGGGCCCAAGACGGACGCTCGCTCCGCTCGCACCCACTGAAAACAGGCTGTCGGATTCGTCCAAGCCCCGAACCGGTCCCGTGGCGGAGGCTGGGTCCATGACGACGACGATCGCGATGCTCACCCTGGACTGCGCCGAGGTCACGCCGGTGGCGGACTTCTGGAAGGCCGCGCTCGGCTACGAGCAGCTGGCCGGCGATGGGGAGAGCTACGCCATGCTGAAGGGCGAGACGGGGCCGGCGCTCGGCCTCGGCAAGGTGGAGGACTACGAGCCGCCGGGCTGGCCCAACGAGCACGGCAGCAAGCAGTTCCACCTCGACCTGGCTGCCGAGGACATCGACGCGGAGGCCGAGCGGCTGGTCGGGCTCGGTGCCACCCTCGCCGACCCGCAGCCGGGTGAGACCTGGCGGGTGCTGCTCGACCCGGCCGGGCACCCGTTCTGCGTCACCAACGCCGCGAGCTGGGGCTAGGCAGCGACTAGGCCGTCACGTCCCGCAGCTTGGTGACGGTCGCCATCGGGCCGGCCGGTGTCGACTGCCCGCTCTTGAGGAGCCCGCGGAACCGCGCTCGCGAGTACGTCGCCGGCTGGGTCGAGCGGATGAACTCGTGCACGATCTTGGCGAACCGCTCCGGGTGGTCCTTGTGCGGGAAGTGCCCGGCGCGCGGGATCACCTCGATCCGGGCGTTCGGGGCCAGCGCGGCGGCGTTGCTCGCGTGACGAACTGGGATCACCCGGTCGTCGCGTCCCCAGATCACCGCCATCGGCATCGCCTCGGTGAGGTAGGCGCGGTCGGCCATCGTCACGATCTGGCCGTGCCAGTCGATGACGGCCTTGACCACGTGCCGGATCGCTCTCCGCGACGCCGGGTCCTTGAACGAGTCGTAGATCGCGGCGACCTCGTCGAAGTCGTGGGTGGCCTTGAGGTCGGTGCGCGAGAGCGCCTTCAGCCCGGCCTGGCCGAGGTGCCGGATGCCCGGGAGGGTCAGCAGCCCCATCAGCTGGTGGAAACCGGGGGTGGTGATCGCCCGCAGCGCCGGGCTGACCTCGGGGCCCAGCCCGCCCGAGGCGACCAGGATCATCCGCTCGGTGCGCTCCGGGAACTGGTAGGCGAACTGCATCGCCACCCCGCCGCCGAAGCTGTGGCCGACCACGGTCACCTTGTCGATCCCGAGCACCGTGAGCAGGTCACGCATGCCGTTGGCGTAGCCGCCCACGCTGTAGTCGGCTCGCGGCTTGTCGGAGAGGCCGTGGCCGAGCAGGTCGGGGGCTATCACTGTGTAGCGGCGGGCCAGCGCGTCGATGACCGGCTCCCACGTGGTGTGGTCGCAGCCGAGCCCGTGGAGGAGCAGCAGCGCCGGCCCCTGGCCCACCTTGACGAAGGCACGTCGGTGGCCGTGGACGGTGAGGAACTGGACCTCGTGCCGAGCCTCGTGCTGGAGCTTCGCCACGGATCCCCCCTCTACGGCCGGGCCGGTCGGCCCCGCGTTTGTCCTGCAGGATTCAACCGATGGACGCCAGGTGAATCAAGGGCTGTTCATCACGTGTTGGCCGCGATTCCCTTGTCCCGGGGCGATTCGGGCCACCGGGGCCACCGCGGAGGTCCTCCGCATGACCCGTTCGGGGGGTCTTGGGAAGGTCGAGTGACAGGATTCACGGCATGAGCCGACGTGTCGCCGACCCGCGAGGCCGGGTGGCCGACGACCTGCGCCGCTCGATCGGTGGGCTCAGCACCGCAGCCACGTCCCGCATGGCCGATGAGCTGCCGTGGTTCCGGGAGCTCAGCGCCGAGGACAGGTCCTGGGTCGGGATGATCCTGCAGGCGGGTGTCCGCGGGTTCGTGGACTGGTTCGAGCAGGGCGGCCAGCAGAACGACCAGCGCGGCGGCGCGGCGATCGCGACCTCGGTGTTCGGCGCCGCTCCCCGTGCCCTGGCCGGCGTCATCACGCTCCAGCAGACCGTCGACCTCGTGAAGCTCTCGATCGAGGTCGTGGAGAGCAACGTCGAGGACATCGTCGCGGCCGAGGACGCGGCCGCCGTACGCGGTGCGATCTCCCGCTACGCCCGCGAGGTCGCCTTCGCCACCGCCGAGGTGTACGCCCGCGCCGCCGAGGTGCGCGGGGCCTGGGATGCCCGGCTCGAGGCGCTCGTCGTCGACGCCGTGCTGCGCGCCGAGACCGACGAGGCCGTGCTCTCCCGGGCCAGCGCCCTGGGCTGGAAGGCGCGGGGCACGGTCTGCGTGGTGCTCGGAGCCTCGCCCGAGCGCCGGACCGAGACCGACCTGTTCGACGACGTACGCCGGACCGCCGCCGCCGGCGGGATGGACGCTCTGTGCGCCGTCCAGGGCGACCGGCTGGTGGTGCTGCTCGGTGGCGTGGCCGAGCCACGGCAGGCCGCGTCGGTGATCGCCGGGCTGTTCGGCGAGGGGCCGGTGGTGGCCGGCCCGGTCGCGGCCGACCTCGCCGGCGGCGCGGGCTCGGCGCGGGCCGCCGTGTCGGCCTACCGCTCCGCACCTGGCTGGCCGGACGCCCCGCGCCCGGTGCTCGCCTGGGAGCTGCTCGCCGAGCGCGCCCTCGGCGGTGACGGCCATGCCCGCCGGCAGCTGGTCGACGACGTCTACCTCCCGTTGCTGCACGCCCGCGGCGCCCTTGTCGAGACCCTCACCGCCTGGCT
>JAWWPK010000002.1:0-3369 GCA_033854925.1 Nocardioidaceae bacterium
GTGGCGGGTTGCCGGGAACTCCCATGCACCCTGCCTAGCAGACGTGGTGTCTCGGAGTCAGGTGCCTACCTCAGAACCTCGACCCCGCAGCGCAGCCCGGGCGCACCCGCGAGCCGAGCGTCCGCGGTGAGCAGTTCCGCTCCCAGAGCCTCGGCGAGAGCTACGTAGGCCGCGTCGTAGACCGTGAGGTTCGCGCGGAGTTCCCAGCACCGGGAGAGCAGCGGCAGGTGTGGCGCGCGCTCCAAGGGCAGGTCGCTCAGGTCGGCCAGTGCGAGGGCGGCGCGGCGCTGGTCGAGATGCCCACCAGCGAGGCGGCCACGCAGGACAGACGTCACCTCGAGATCGACGAGCTCCGGTGCTGCCAGGCGCTGACCACGAAGCCGAGCGCGGGCCCTGTCTCCGTCGACGGCGTCATCCGCCAGGGCGACCGCCAGCACGCTCGCGTCAACGACGAGCACGTTCAGACCTGAGAGCCGCGGCCGCGGACTTCAGGGACACGGCGCCGCCAGCCCGCCCCGATGCTCGGTCGAGCACCTCGTCGAGCGTCGGACGGCTGGCCTCCTCGATGAGACGTGCGAGCAGGTATTCCTGTAGAGACTGGTGCTCCGCGGCCGCCCGGCGGCGGAGCACCGCATGGGTCTCCACGGGTACGTCCTTGATCTGCACGCTGGGCATGGCGCCATTATGGCGCTACTGGCGCCAGAATGAAAGTCGACCAGGCAACGACGCTGTCCAGCAGAGTCAGACGAAGCGCGGCAGGTGATGCGCGATCTGCTTCTGCCACCAGTCCCAGTCGTGGGCGGAGTCGTGGCCCCACACGTCGAGCTCGTGCGTGATGCCCTTCTCGGCCAGCAGCCCGCCGAGGTGCCTGGCCGACGGCAGCGAGCCCGTCGGGTGGGTCTCCCACGGTCCCTCGCCGACGACGAGTACGACGTGCAGCCGCTGTCGCAGCCAGTCGAGGTGGTCGCCGTGCAGGTGCGCGACGTAGTCGCTGGGGTTGGTGAAGTACGCCGCCTCGCCGCGCTCGCCCCACGCGTTCCAGTCGGCCGGGTCGTAGTTGCCGCTCTGGCAGATCGCCACCGGGAACAGGTCGGCGCGGGTGAGCGCGAGCTGGAGCGCGTGGTAGGCGCCCATCGAGCAGCCGGTGACGACTGCCCCGGTGGCGCCTGGGCTGTCCTCGCCGATGAACGGGACGACCGTGTCGAGGACCCAGCTCGCGTAGGCGCCATGCCGCCTGGCCCGCTCCTCGAGCGGGATCGAGGAGTCCGACCAGGTCTGCTCGTCGAACGAGTCGACGCAGTAGAGCTTGCACCGCCCGCCGTCGACGAGGTCGGCGACCGCGCCGACCATGCCGTTGCTCTCGTAGTCCCAGGCCCGGCCGCGCTCGCTCGGGAAGACCAGAACCGGCCGGCCCCAGTGGCCGTAGCGGATCACCGTCCCCGACCGGCCGAAGTCGGGGGCGCCGAGCTCGACCTGGAGCCTCTCCATCCCTAGCTCCAGACCCTGGCCAGCAGGTCGCCGAGGTGTGGGTCGAGGCTGTCGCGCCAGCAGATCCAGGTGTGGCCCTGCCGGACCTCGCCCCAGGCGACCTCGAGCCCCACGGCGCGGAGGTGGTCGCGCATGGCGAGGTTGTTGGCGAAGTTCTCCTCCGCGGTCCCGCAGGTCATGGCGACCTCCGGGGGCCTGGGTGCCGCCTGCTGCGCGGCGAGGACGGTGGCGACGAACCCGGTCACCTGACCGAAGTACCCGTACCTCGCCTCCTGGGGGTCGTGCTCCGGAGTGAAGAACGACCCGGACTGGAGCATCAGCCCGGCGAAGGTGCCCGGCGCGGTCCACGCCGCGTGCAGGGCCGCCAGCGCTCCGAGGCTCTGGCCGAGCAGCACGGGACGGTCGGTCGTCTCGAAGGCGTGGGTGATCGCCGGCAGCACCTCGTCGACGAGCGCGGCGGCGTACGCCGGGTTGGCGGCGTACCGCTCGTCCCGGTTGCTCCCGGGGCTGAGCAGCGCCACCCGCATCGGCGGCCGGGTCGCGGCGTAGCGGACCACGCCGCCGTAGGCGTCCATCTCGGCGCCGTCGTGCACCAGCAGCAGCGGCAGCGGCGCCCCTTCGTGGCCGGCCGGCTCCCAGACCTCGACGTCGATCTCGCCGACGGCCAGCTGGTGGCGCGCGCCGGGTGCTCCCTCGACGTCGAGCCAGGACGGCGGCTGGTAGCCGGGCATCGCCAGCCAGGAGTGCGGCCCGAACGCGCCCTCGACCTGGTCGGGGTTGCCGGGATCGGGGGCGATGGTGCCGTCGACGTCGAAGAGATACTCCAGGCAGTCGAGATCGGGCAGCCCGAGCCGTAGCTCCCAACCACCCTCGACCGGCGCCATGGCCAGCTCGCGCTGCCCATTGGAGGCCAGCTCGACGTCGAACCACACCGTGACGTCGTCGTGGGCATGCTCGGGGTCGCTGAGCCGGAAGACCACCTCGTCGTCCTCGACAGCGGTCGGCGCCTGTTGGGAGACGGTGCCCATCGCTCCAACCTAGGACACTAGGCTCGAGGCAACGACCGGGAGGTACCTGATGGCGAGCGACCCACTACGCGAGCGGATAGATGCGCTGGTCGAGGAGGAGCACGAGCTCCGGGAGAGGCACGTCGGGCAGGGGTTGGACGACGTCGAGCGGGAGCGGCTCCAGCACCTCGAGGTCGAGCTCGACCAGACGTGGGACCTGCTGCGCCGGCGCAACGCGCGCCGCGAGGCCGGCCAGGACCCGTCGTCGGAGTCGGAGCGCGACGCCCCGACGGTCGAGGGCTACCTGCAGTAGCCGCGCTCGATCGCGTCAACCGCCGGTCGAGCCGTGCTGCTGCGCCCGGGCGGTGGTGACTGCGGCCACCAACGAGTCGAGGTCGTAGGCGCCGTAGTGCCGCTGTCCGTTGACGAAGAAGGTGGGGGTGCCGGTCGCGCCGCTGACGTCGGCCGACTCGACGTCCTGGGCGACTCTCTTCTCGTGGGCGTGACGCATGAGGTCCTCGTGGAAGAGGTCGACGTCCAGGTCCAGGTCGGCGGCGTACTGGACGAGGTCGGCCGGCTTGAGGTTCTCCTGGCGCTGGAGCAGCAGGTCGTGCATCTCCCAGAACTTGCCCTGGGCGGCCGCGGCTTCGGCGGCCTCCGCAGCCAGCTGCGCGGCCGGGTGCACATCGGTCAGCGGCAGGTGTCGCCACACGAAGCGCAGGTCGGTGTCGGCGAGCAGGTCCCGCGCCACCGGTTCGGCCTGGCCGCAGTAGGGGCACTCGAAGTCACCGAACTCGATGACGGTGATCGAGGCGTCGAGCGGCCCGCGGATGTGGTCGCGTTCGAGGTCGACCTCCGGGATCAGGTCCTGGAT
>JAWWPK010000003.1:0-7517 GCA_033854925.1 Nocardioidaceae bacterium
CGTCGGGCAGCTCGACGTAGCGCTGCCGGGTGCGCCAGCGCAGCCCGTCGTCCTCGTGAGGAGGTGTGCCGGGCACCGCCTCCACGCGCACCTCGACCTCGATCCCGGCCAGCCGGGACAGCTGCTCGCGGACCACCTCCGCCTTGAGCGACCGCTGCCGCTCCAACGTCACGTGCTGGAAGTCGCAGCCCCCGCAGGCGCCCGGGCCGGCGTACGGGCAGGGCGGGGGCACCCGGTCGGGCGACGGCTCGGCCACCTCGACGGCGTCGCCACGCCAGAACCGGTCGCCGTCGGTCCCCTCGGTGATCTCGACGACGACCCGCTCGCCGGGCAGCGCGTGCCTCACGAAGACCACCCGGCCCGGGCCGTCGGTGGCGTACAGCCGGGCGACGCAGTGGCCCCCGTGGGCGACCCGCTCCACCACCACGTCGTACCGCTCCCCGACGTGGGACCGCCCCCGCGGCGCGCGGGTGCGGGGTCGACGCGCGGGGCTCAGCGGTGCTCGTCCGGACGGTCGCGGCGGTCCACCTCGCCGCGGCGGAGGTCGCCGGGGCGGACGCGGTACTCCTCGCGCAGCTCCCGCTCGCGGGCGATCTCGGACGAGCGCAGCTGGTAGGGCACCGAGGTCACCATCACTCCGGGCGTGAACAGCAGCCTGCCCTTGAGCCGCAGCGCGGTCTGGTTGTGCAGCAGCTGCTCCCACCAGCGGCCGACGACGTACTCCGGGATGTAGACCGCGACCACCCCGCGCGGGTTGGCCTGCTTGATCTCGGTGGCGTACTCGACGATCGGACGGACCAGCTCGCGGTACGGCGAGTGGAGCACCTTGAGCGGTACGTCGATGCGGCGCTGGTCCCACTCCTCGAGCAGCTTGTTGGTGTCCTCGGAGCTGGTCGAGACATAGACCGCCTCGAGCACGTTGGGCCGGGTCGCCTTCGCGAACGCGAGCGCCCGCAGCGTCGGCTTGTGCAGCTTGGAGACCAGGACGATCGCGTGCACCCGCGTCGGCATGATCTTGTCCTCTTCGTCGGCGGCCAGCTCCGCCTGCACGTTGTCGTAGTGCCGCCGGATCGCGCGCATGATCATGAAGAAGATGACCATCGCGACGATCGCGATCCAGGCGCCCGCGAGGAACTTGGTCACGAGCACGATCACGAAGACGACGGCCGTCATCCCCAGGCCGAAGGTGTTGATCGCGCGCGAGCGGTACATCCGCCGCCGGGCCGCAGGGTTCTTCTCCGTCTTCAGGTGCCGGGTCCAGTGCCGGATCATGCCGAGCTGGCTGAGGTTGAACGACACGAAGACACCGACGATGTAGAGCTGGATCAGCCGGCTCACCTCGGCGTTGAACGCCAGGATCAGCACGATCGCCATCACGGCGAGGAAGACGATGCCGTTGCTGTAGGCAAGCCGGTCACCGCGCGAGCCCAGGGCCCGTGGCGCGAACCCGTCCCGGGCCAGGATCGACCCCAGCACCGGGAACCCGTTGAACGCCGTGTTCGCGGCCAGCACCAGGATGATCCCGGTCATCGCGACCACGAAGTAGAAGCCCGGCGGGAAGTCGGTGAAGATCGCCTTCGACAGCTGGGCGATCACCGTGTGCTGGTCGTAGCCCTTCCGCACCGGGTCTCCGTCCGCGGTCCGCAGCCGGTCGATCTCGTTGGGGTCGACGTACTTCAGCCCCATGTTGCGGGCCAGCAGGATGATGCTCAGCAGCATCGTGACCGCGATGGTGCCGAGCAGCAGCAGCGTGGTCGCGGCGTTCTTGCTCTTGGGCTTCCGGAACGCCGGCACGCCGTTCGAGATCGCCTCGACGCCGGTCAGCGCCGCACAGCCCGATGAGAACGCCCGGGCCAGCAGCACGATCAGCCCGATCGTGGTGAGCTCGTCGTTGTAGCCGGGCTGCGGCTGGATGGTCAGGCTTGCGCTCTCGACGTTCGGCAGGTCGCCGGTCATGCCCAGCAGCAGCCCGTAGAGCGCCATCCCGATGATGCCGATCATGAAGCCGTAGGTCGGGATCGCGAACAGCGTCCCGGACTCGCGGACGCCGCGCAGGTTCAGCGCCATCAGGACCAGGACGAGCACCGACGCGACCAGGGCCTCGTGGCCGGAGAACGCGGGGATCGCGGACGCGGCGTTCTGCACCCCGGACGAGACCGACACCGCCACGGTCAGCACGTAGTCGACCAGCAGCGCCGCCCCCACCGTGATGCCGGCGCTCGGGCCGATGTTGACGGTCGCGACCTCGTAGTCGCCACCGCCGCTCGGGTAGGCGTGCACGTTCTGGCGGTACGACGCGACGACGGTCAGCATGACCACCGCGACCGCGATGCCGATCTTCCAGCTGTAGGCGTAGGCCGTCACGCCGGCCATCGACAGCATGATGAAGACCTCGTCGGGTGCGTAGGCGACCGACGACAGCGCGTCACTGGCGAAGACGGGCAGTGCGACCCGCTTGGGCAGCAGCGTCTCGCCCAGCTGGGAGCTTCGCAGCTTGCGTCCCAGCAGGATCCGCTTGGAGACGTCGCCGACACCCACGAGCGGCAAGCGTACGCACACCGGGCGCGGGAACCGCAGCCAAGGGCGCGGCTCCCCATGCACGGTGGATGCCAGCGTCGTCCAGCATGTGCGTTGGCAAGGCGCCGGCGCGCGCGCAGACTGGACGTCTTTGAAGCGTCGGCAACGAAGCCAGCGTGCGTGATGGGCGGCGTTGGCGCCGCCAGGCATGGGGAGCCGCGCCCTTAGGCGTCAGCCGGCGTCCGCAACGGATACCGTGGCCGGGTGCATGTCGTGATCATGGGGTGCGGGCGGGTCGGCTCGACGCTCGCCCGGAGCCTCGAGGACCGCAACCACACGGTGTCGGTCATCGACAGCGAGCCGGACTCGTTCCGACGCCTCGGGCCCGGCTTCAACGGCGACAAGATCACCGGCTACGGCTTCGACCAGGCGGTCCTGGAGAAGGCCGGGATCCGCCGCGCCGACGCCTTCGCGGCGGTCTCCAGCGGCGACAACTCCAACATCATCGCGGCCCGGGTGGCGCGCGAGACGTTCGGCATCCAGCAGGTCGTGGCCCGGATCTACGACCCGGGCCGCGCCGAGGTCTACCAGCGGCTCGGCATCACGACGGTTGCCACCGTGAAGTGGACCGCCGACCAGGTGCTGCGCCGACTGCTGCCGGCCGGCGCGGAGGCGGACTTCCGCGACCCGTCCGGCACGATCCGGGTCGACCAGGTACCGATCCCCGAGCAGTGGGTCGGCGAGCGGACCATCCACTTCCAGGAGCAGACCGGCAGCCGGATCGCGTGGATCGACCGGCTCGGCGAGGGCATCCTCCCCAACCGCGAGTCGGTGATCCAGGAGGGCGACCTGATCCACCTGGTGATGCGCGAGGAGAACGCCGCGCACGTCTTCAAGGTCATCGACACCGGACCCGAGGAGCACTGAGGTCATGCGAGTCGCCATCGCCGGTGCCGGCGCAGTCGGCCGCTCGGTCGCCCGGGAGCTGATCCAGAACGGCCACGAGGTCCTGCTCATCGACAAGGACTCCGACGCGATCAAGCCCGAGCGGGTCCCGGACGCCGAGTGGCTGCTCGCCGACTCGTGCGAGCTGTCCTCGCTCGAGGAGGCGCGCCTCGACAAGTGCGACGTGGTGATCGCGGCGACCGGTGACGACAAGGTCAACCTCGTCACCTCCCTGCTGGCCAAGACCGAGTTCGGCGTGCCGCGCACGGTGGGCCGGGTCAACCACCCCAACAACGAGTGGCTGTTCACGGAGGCCTGGGGCGTCGACGTCAACGTCTCGACCCCGCGGATCATGTCGGCCCTGGTCGAGGAGGCGGTCACGGTCGGCGACCTGGTCCGGCTGTTCACGTTCCGCCAGGGCAACGCCAACCTCGTCGAGCTCACCCTGCCCGGCGACTCGCCGTACGTCGGGAAGCCGACCGGCCTCATCCCGTTCCCCGACAACTGCGCGCTGGTGTCGATCCTGCGCGACGGCCAGGTCTACGTCCCCGACAACGAGCAGCCCATCGAGGCCGGCGACGAGCTGCTCTTCGTCGTGCAGGAGGACACCGAGGACGAGCTCGAGCGCCTCCTCGCGCCCACCGAGCACGGCCCCAAGGACTGACCACTCCCCGCCGACCCGTCGTTACTGCCCGTCAGTAACGACGGGTCACCGTCCACAATTCACGCCGAGCCGTCGTTACTGTCCGTCAGTAAGGACGGGTCGGCGGCGGGGTCAGGCCGGCTCTGCGTCCGCCCGGGACTCGATCGGGGTGGCGTTGCGCGCCAGGAGCCAGACGATCAGCGACCACGAGGCGATCCGCAGCGCCCAGCCGAGGCCCAGGCGCAGGATGCTGACGATGAGCACCGCCGTGTCCTTGTCGATGCTGCCCGACCAGCCGAGCAGCCAGACCGGCCCCTGGAGGAGTACGCCGATCGCGCCGGGCATCAGGAAGACCCAGGTCAGCCGCGTGCACAGCTTCACAACCTGAGGGTCGTCGTGCCAGGCCAGCGGGTCACCGCTGACGCTGCCGACCATGAAGCCGACCACCGGCCAGCGGAACAGGCACGAGGCGCCGAACACGATCGTGTAGCCCAGGCTGATCAGGATGCCGGGCAGGAAGTAGGCCAGCGCCTGGTCGGACGCGTCGCCGCCGGCGTTCGCGGCGATCCGGGTGAACAGGTAGCCGATCGCGATCGAGAAGGCCGCGTTGAAGACGTACTGGACCGTCGAGCGCTGCACCAGCCGCGCCACCAGCGCCAGTCCGACCCCCACGGCTCCGACGACCAGGGCCAGCCGGATGTCCTTGGTGACGAGCCAGAGGATGGTGAAAAGCACACCAGGGATCGCGGCTTCGAGGATGCCGCGCTTGCCCCCCAGGGACGCCGACATCTGGGCCCGCACCATCGCCTCGACGGTCTCGACCGTGGGGCGGGGCTTCTCGTCGACCGCCTCGATGGAGTCGGACTCGATCATGGGATCAGCTCGTAGCGGGGGTTGTACATGACCCGGCCGCCGTCGTGGGCGCCGATCCGGCCCTCCACCTTGATGGCCCGGCCTGGTTCGATTCCCGCGATCCGGCGTCGGCCCAGCCAGACCACGGTGATCACGCCGGAGCCGTCGTTGAGCTCCGCCTCGAGGGCGGGTACGCCGGCGCGCGGGCGCAGCGTGACCGTCCGCAGGGAGCCACGCAAGGTCACCCGCTCGCGGTCGGGAGCGTCGGCGATGGAGGTGGCGCCGGACTTGTCGCCCCGGGCGTACTCGTGGCGAAGATGATCCGTGTCCTGGTTGCTCGGGTTGGCCCAGCGGCTGATCGTGCGCCGCAGCTTCTTGTCGCTCATCGTCAGTCGGGCTGGTCTGCGCGTCGGGCCTGTGGCGGCATGACGACGGGCAGCCCCTCGCCGACGGGCATCGCGTGGTCGCCGCGGTGCACAGCGACCTTGCGGATGCTCTCCTCCCACTCCTTCGCGTCGTCGGGCCGGGCCGCCGCCGCTCCGAGCAGCGAGCAGCGCAGCATCCAGCGCGGACCGTTGATGCCGACCACCCGGGTGACCTGCTTGCCGCCGCGCTGGCCGACCTCGCAGATCAGCTCGGTGCCCCATGGCCCCTCGCGCTCGGTGGCCGTGCCGCCCGCCTGGGCGACCTCCGCGGCGATCTGTGGCCGGGCCTCGGACCAGAGGTCCCCGTTGCGCGGCGCCGCGAAGGCCCGCAGCTCGAGGGCGCCGTCCGAGCCGGCGATGACCACGGACTGGACGACCCCGCTGGCCTCGTCGACCTGGAGCCGCAGCTCGCGGTTCGACTCGGGGAGGATGAGGAGCGAGCCGAGGTCCAGGCGTGCGACCTCGCCCTCCGCGGGCAGCTCCTCGGAGTCGTAGGGACCGTCCGCCAGCAGGTCCTCTGCCTCGGTCTCCTCGTCGTCAGCGAAGTCGTCGACGGTGCTGTCGTCGTCGACGGCGTCGGACTGCGCCTTGCGGCGGAACTTCACGTGCGCTCGCTCCCTGGGTCACCGGCCGGGTCCGCGGTCCCGAACCCTCCAGTAGAACCGTAGCCGCCAACCCCTCGCACGCTGTCCGGCAGCACCTCCACCTCGGTGAACGCCGCCTGCTCCACCCGCTGGAGCACCAGCTGGGCCACCCGGTCGCCGCGGCGCAGCTCGATCGGCTCGGCCGGGTCGAGGTTGACCAACAGCACCTTCACCTCGCCCCGGTAACCGGCGTCGATGGTGCCCGGCGCGTTCACGATCGACAGCCCGTGCCGGGCGGCCAGGCCGGAGCGCGGGTGCACCAGCGCGACGTACCCCTCGGGGACCGCCATCGCGATCCCGGTCGGCACCAGGGCCCGCTCCCCCGGCTGCAGCGTGACGTCGACGGCGGTCACCAGGTCCGCCCCCGCGTCGCCGGGATGGGCGTACGCCGGCAGCGGGAGGTCGCGGTCGAGGCGGACGACGGGCACCGGGAGCTCCACCCGCCGGAGGCTAGCGCCTCTGCACAGTGGGAGGATCCGCTGCGTGGACGCGGCCCCGTACGACGAGCGGCTGGGCGTCCCGCTGCGGTGGTGGGTGCAGGGCGTGATGCTGGTCGCGAGCCTGTGGCTGGCGCTGATCGTGGCGGTGCCGGGTGCGGCCGCGTGGGTGTGCACCGGGATCGCCCTGGCGCTGCTCGCGGCGCTCCTCGTCAGCTACGGCAGCGCGCGGGTGAGCGTCGACGCCGGGTGGTTCCGCGCCGGTCGGGCCAGGATCGAGGCGGTCCACCTCGGCGCCGTCGCGGCCCTGGACGCGGAGGAGACCCGCCGGGTCGCCGGACCGGAGGCGGACGCCCGCGCCTACCTCCTGCTCCGCCCCTACCTCAAGCGCGCGGTGCGAGTGGAGATCCTCGACCCGGCCGACCCGGCGCCGTACTGGCTGGTCTGCTCCCGGCGGCCCGACGACCTGGCCGCCGCTGTCAAGGAACTGACGGAGCGCTCGCAGGCTTGATTCCGAGCGCAGTTTGATCCGCGCTGAGGTTCGGGTGGCGGCTCTGTGGGGTGCCAGGTGCGCCGACACGGCGCTACAGCCGACGCGGGCCCTGCGGGCGCGGGCAGCAGTGCCGCCGGGTCGGCGATGTGGGCTTCGCCCACGGGTACTGTCCCGCCATGGCTTCGGACAGCTCCAAGGTGTGGACCGTCTTCTCGTTGGTCGCGGGCCTCGGCGCGGCCGCGCTGACCCGCAAGCTCCTCGACCGGTCATGGAAGGCCGCGGCGGGGAAGAACCCGCCCGAGAACCCTGCCGACCCGGATGTCAGCCTCGGCGAGGCGGTCCTGTGGGCCGGCCTCACCGGTGCGGTCGTCGCCCTGGCCCGGATGGTGGCCCAGCGCCGCGCGGCGAGCTACTACGCCCGCTCCACCGGCCATCTGCCGCCGGGGCTGCGCAAGGGCGCCGAGAGATGACACTGACCCGGCAGACACGTTCTGCCGGGTCCGGGTGGAAAGCTGGACTTCCTAAGCGCAGTCGAAGCAGATCAGCTTCTTCGCGTCCGCC
>JAWWPK010000004.1:0-2860 GCA_033854925.1 Nocardioidaceae bacterium
CCGACTCGCGGTGGATCAGCCCGCCAGCTGCTGGGTGATCTTCTCGTCGGCCGCTGTGGCCAGCTTCTCGACGTCGCCGCCGGAGGCGATGTCGACGAACAGGTCCTCGAGCACCCGTGAGCCCTCGACCTCGGCCCAGCCCGGCGCGGCCGGGGTGAGCTTGGCGTTGGACGCCGCAGCGATGGTCGCCTGCGCGAACTCGTCGGTGCCCAGGTCGCTGGACAGCGAGTTCTTGGCGGGCGTTAGCCCGGCAGCCGCCATCAGCTTCTGGTAGTCGTCGCTGAGCATCAGTCCGACGACGTCCTGGGCAAGGTCCTGGTTCTTGGACTTGGCCGAGATCGCGATGTCGGAGCCGCCGAGCAGCACCGGGGCCGGCTGGCCGTCGGTGCCCGGCAGCGCGAAGACGCCGAGGTTGGCCACCATGTCGGGGCAGCCTGCGTCGGGGTCCTCGATGAGGCCCTTCACCCAGCCCGGCGCGGAGAGCATGCCGATCTCGCCGTTGCAGAACGGCGTCTGCGGGTTCTCCTCGTTGCCGTCCTTGGCCGCCCCCGAGGCCTGCTCCATCAGCGTCTGGACGGTCTTGAGCCCGTCGACCGACTCGGGAGCGGACAGGTCGCCCTTCCACTGGTCGCCGTCCTTGACCGCGAGGTCACCGCCGGCGTTCCAGACGAAGGCCACGCCGTTGCGCCAGTCCTGGCCCGGGAACCAGAAGCCGGAGAAGTTGGCCGGGTCGGGGTTGGCGGCCTTGAGGTCGATGGCCGCCTGGACGAACTCGTCCATGGTGGTCGGGACCGCGATGCCCGCCGCGTCGAAGAGGTCCTTGCGGTAGAAGATGTACTTCGAGCCGGCGTAGTAGGGGACGGCGTACGTCTTGCCATCCACCTGGGCTCCCTCCACGAAGCCCTTCAGGAGGTCGTCGCCGCCCCAGTCACCGAGGTCGGCGCTGACGTCGCTGAACGCACCGGCCGAGGTGAACGTCGGTGCCTGGGTGTTGCCGACCTCGACCACGTCCGGGGTCTCGGAGTCGCTGGACAGCGAGGTGGTCAGCTTCTCGACCAGCCCCTCCCACTCCTGCTGCTCGATCGTCAGCGTGGAGCCTGGGTGGTCCTTCTCGAAGGTCGTCTTCAGCCACTCCCGCGCCGCGTCGGGGGTGTCGGTGCCGTTGAGCCAGACCCGGATGTCGGCCGTCTTGGGGCCGCCGGAGGCGTTGTCGGAGCTGGAGTTGTCGTCGCCGCAGGCGGACAGGCCGAGGCCGAGCGCAAGCACTCCGGCCGTGGCGAACGCCAGACTTTTCCTTACAGTGCGCACCCTGAGTTCCTCTCGATCGTGCTGTTGATTACTGGGTGGTGCCGGCGGGCCGCTGTGCTGATCTCAAGCATCAAGACACCCCCAGCTGACCGGACAGGACGAGGACGGCGGCGCCCACGAGCACCACGTCGTCGCCCAGCGCGGACGTGCGGACCACGAGCTGGTCGCCGGAGACCGGCATGGTGCGCTCGCGGATGGTGCGGTCGACGGCGGCCAGCAACGGCCCGTCGAGCAGCTCGAGCGGGCCACTGAGGACCAGCTCGTGCAGATTGAGGGTCCCGACCACGGGGGCCAGGGCGACGCCGACCTGGACGCCGACCTCGGCCAGCGAGTCGGGCCCGTCGGCGGCCAGCCGCTCACGCAGCCGGGGCGCGGCCAGCACCGTCTCCAGGCAGCCGCGGCGACCGCAGGCACACTCAGCCCCGTCGGGGTCGATCACGACGTGGCCGACCTCGCCGGCCGCCGAGCGGTGGCCGTGCAGCAGGGCCCCCTCGAGCACCAGCCCGGAGCCGACACCGGTGCCGATCCGGACCAGCATCAGCCCGCCGTCGCCGGCATCGCCGAACGTGTGCTCGCCCAGGACCGCGGTGTTGGCGTCGTTCGCCACGAAGACCGGGACGTCGAACGCCGCCCGCAGGCCCTCCGCCAGCGGCGTGCCGTGCCAGCCCAGGTTGGGCGCGTCCACGACCACGCCGGCGGCGTCCACGACACCGGGGGTTCCGACGCCGATCCCGAGCACCGGCCGGGTGGCCACCTCGACCAGCTCGCGGACCAGGTCGTGGACCAGGGCGACGGCGTCCTCGCCGCGGCGGCCCTCGAGCGGCCGGCTGCGCCGCTCCTGGACGTCGCCCGACAGGTTGAGCAGCGCTCCGGAGACCACCGCGTCGGCCGAGAGGTCGGCGGAGAGGTCGACCGCCACGATCTGGCGAGCCTCCCCAGCGAGCTGCACCAGCACCGGGGGCTTGCCCACCCGGCCCTGGACCGGGGCGACGGACTCGTTGAGCAGCCCGTCGGAGACCAGGTCGCCGATGACGTCGGAGACGGTCACCCGGGTCAGCCCGCTGGAGCGGGCCAGGTCGGCCCGGCTGGCCGGGCCGTAGCGGAACAGCATCTGCAGCAGCAGCGCCCGGTGGTGGCGACGGGTGTCCTCGGGGAGCAGCCGGCCGGAGGGCCGCAGCGCCCGCCGAGCCGGGGTGGAGGTCGTCGTCACATTTGTTAGGAAACCTCACTTACTAATTATTTGTCAAGGGTCTCCACCGATGTTCACGACGTCAGGGCACCAGCGACGGGTCGGTCGGGAGGGAGAGCGTGAGGACCGCGTCCTCGATCATTTCGTGCTCCTCGATGTCGGTCTCCACCTTCCGGAGACGTACGGCGAGGTCCGCCTCGCGGTCGTCGCCGGTGAGGTCGACGGCGGCCACCACGAAGAGCCGCTGGGGGCCGACGAACTCCAGGTGCAGGTAGGTGATCCGCTCCACCTCCGAACGCTCGAGCAGCAGATGCAGGATCCGCTGCCGGATGTCGGCCGGCACAGCCTGTCCGACTAGGAACC
>JAWWPK010000005.1:0-6766 GCA_033854925.1 Nocardioidaceae bacterium
GATGTCCACGGCCAACCTGCTGCTCGTCGGCACCGCCGCGACCTTCGCCATCGTGATGCTCTCGCTGGTGCTGCTCACCGGCTACGGCGGCCATGTCTCGCTGGCCCAGCTCACGTTCACAGGGGTCGGCGCGCTCGTCTACTGCAAGCTCGACCAGCCCACCCTCCTGGGCCTGCTGATCTCGGCCCTCGTCGCGGCGGGTGTGGGCGCGCTGGTGGCGCTGCCGGTGCTCCGCCTGACCGGCCTCTACCTCGCGCTGGCCACGCTCGCCTTCGCCTCGATCATGGACAAGATGGTCTTCCAGGCCGACTGGGCCTTCGGCTTCAACAACGTCCTCCCCGCAGGCCGGCTCTCGTTCCTGGGTCACACGGTCAGCTCCACCGGCGGCTACGTCTTCGTGATGACGGTCTTCTTCGTGCTCACCGGCTGGGCGGTGCTGCTGATCCGCCGCGGCGTGGTCGGCCGGATGCTCATCGCCATGCGCGACAGCCCGGCGGCCTGCGGCACGCTGGGGCTGGACCAGCGGTGGTTCCGGGTCGGGCTGTTCGCCGTCTCGGCCGGGATCGCGGGCCTCGCGGGTGCGCTGTTCGCGGGGCTCCGCCAGACCGTGGGTGCCGGCGACTTCATCTACTTCAACAGCCTGCTGCTGCTGCTCTGCGCCACCGTCTTCGGGGTCACGTCGGTCACCGGCGCGGTCCTGGGCGGCGTCGCCCTGATGCTCCTCCCGCAGCTGCGGGCCGACCACCCGTCGGCTGCGGGGCTCCTGTTCGTCGTCCTGGCCGTCGGCGCCGTCCTGCTCGCCAAGGACCCCAACGGTCTGGCCAGCCAGATGTTCAAGCTCGGCCGCTGGGTCGAGCGGCGGATCGCGCCGAGGATCCGCGCCAACCTCCCCTCGCTGCCCAGCGCGGGTGGGGACTCCGAGCTCGAAGGCTCGGTCGCCGAAGAACCCGAGGGGGTGCCTGCGCATGCGCACTGAACCCCTCCTGGTCGTGGACGACGTGGTCGTGCAGTTCGGTGGCGTCACGGCCGTCAACCACGCCTCATTTGTCGCCGAGTCCGGCCGGGTCACCGGCCTGATCGGGCCGAACGGCGCCGGCAAGACCACCGTCTTCAACGTGATCAGCGGGCTGCAGAAGCCGACCCGCGGCAAGGTGCGGTTCAACGGCCGCAACGTCTCCCACACGCCGGTGCACCGCCGGGCCAAGCGGGGGATGGGCCGGACCTTCCAGCGCCTCGAGGCGTTCGGCTCGCTGACCGTGCGCGACAACGTGCGGGTGGCCCACGACATCCACGCCGGCCTTCTCGGTCTGGTCCGGCCCGCGCGCGGCGACGTGGACGGACTGCTCGAGCGCGTCGGCATCTCGGCGTACGCCGACGAGCGGGCCGACTCGATCCCGACCGGCGTCGCGCGGCTGCTCGAGCTGGCCCGGTGCCTGGCCGGCGACCCGCAGCTGCTGCTCCTCGACGAGCCGTCGTCGGGGCAGGACGAGTCCGAGACCGAGACGTTCGGCGAGCTGCTCCGTGACCTCGCGTCCGAGGGCCGCGGCGTCCTCATGGTCGAGCACGACATGGGTCTGGTGATGACGGTCTGCGACGAGATCCACGTCCTCGACTTCGGCGAGGTGATCGCAAGCGGCAGTCCGGCCGAGGTCCGCAACGACCCCAGGGTGCAGCAGGCCTACCTCGGCTACTCCGACGAGGGCGGCGCGCACGCGGCCGACCCGGACGACACCGGCGACACCCGCACCGACCTGCATCCGGTCGAGGCGACGGCGACCATCCCGGCGGTTCAGGGGGCCGAGGCATGAGCGTCCCGATCCTCGAGGTGGTCGACGTGCACGCGGCGTACGGCCGCATCGAGGTGCTGCGCGGCGTCGACCTGTCGGTCCACAAGGGCGCGGTGATGGCGCTGCTCGGCCCCAACGGCGCCGGCAAGTCCACGCTGACCCGGATCATCAGCGGCCAGAAGAAGGCGACGTCGGGTGACATCCACCTGGGCGGCGTCAACGTGCGGGAGACAAAGCCAGAAGAGCTGGCCCAGGTCGGACTGTGCACCGTGCCCGAGGGACGGTCCGTGTTCCCGAACCTGACCGTGCAGGAGAACCTCCTCCTGATGTCGTACGCCGGGGTCGCGGCCCCCGCGGTCCTCGACACCGCCTTCTCCTACTTCCCGCGGCTGCACGAACGGCGCCACCAGCTGGCCGGCACCATGTCCGGCGGCGAGCAGCAGATGCTGGCGATGTCCAGGGCCCTGGCGAGCGACCCGGCGCTGCTGATCCTCGACGAGCTGTCGATGGGACTCGCGCCGCTCATCGTGGACGAGCTCTACGAAACCGTGTCACAGATCGCGGCCTCGGGCGTCTCCATCCTGTGCATCGAACAGTTCGCCCGCACCGCGCTGCGGGTGGCCGACTACGCCGCCGTGATGAGCGGTGGCCGGGTCGTCGCCACGGGCGAGCCCGCCGAGATCCTCGAGACCATGTCCGACGTCATCCTTGGAGGGGCCGCATGAAATCACCCCACGAAATCGCTCGGTGGAGGCGCTTCGCGCCGCGGGCTCACGCTTCCGCGGGGACCCCGAAAGGCGCGCGAGTACTCATCCCGATCGTGGCGGCGGGGCTGGCGGCCACATCGCTGTCGTTCACTACCGGCACCGCCTGGGCGGACGAGACGTCCCCGTCGGCGTCCCCCAGCTCCTCCCCGACCTCGTCGCCCACATCGACCACCACCCCGTCGCCGTCGGGCGGCCCGGGCAGCGCACCCGCGCCGACCGTCAGCGGCGCCTACAGCGGCTACAGCAGCACCGGCATCGCCACGCCGGTCAAGATCGAGCTCTTCGAGCCGACCATCCCGATCCCGACTGTCCCGCAGGCGGAGTTCGACTTCGGCTACGCCAAGGTCAAGGGCGACTCGGCGAGCTCCAAGGGCCGGGCCAGCTTCATGTGGCCCGGGGACGGCGTCGGTGAAGGGCTCAAGACCTTCTTCTCCGCGCTCGGCCTCCCGACCTCCCTGGTCGAGAACGGCTACCCGGCCCAGGTGAACTCGCAGTACCCCTCGGGCGAGCCCAAGCAGACGAGGACACCGTTCCCGGGCACCTCGATGACCACGACCTCGGGCCAAGGCAAGACTCGCGCCACCGTCGGCTTCTCCAACGACTGCAACGCCGGCGACGGCGCGGGCGACGACTCGGGCGACCCCTCGGGCGGTGGTGGCCTCGGGCTGCCCGGCGTCCCCGGCATACCCCTGCTCGACAACCTCGCCGACATCCTCGGCGTGCTCGGCCTCGGCCGTTCCTCCTCCACGTCGCGGACCTTCTCGCGGGCCGACGGCGGCGGCAACACCCAGGGCGACCCCGCCGACACCGACGTCTGCCAGCTCCCGTCCGCACTCTCGGCAGTCGTCGACGTCAACGGGTACGTCGCCGACAGCCAGTCGGTCTCGGACGGCGCACTGGTCACCTCGACCTCGCGGACCGCGCTCGGCGACGTCCGGCTGCTCGGCGGCATCGTCACCATGTCCGGCATCACCTCGACCGTCGTCTCGAGCAGTGACGGCACGACCGGCAAGTCGAAGGGCCGGGCCGACTACGGCACGATGACCATCGCCGGCCAGACGTTCAGCTACGGGCCCGAGGGCTACGTCGCCGCGGGCACCCCGGGCGCGATCCCCGGACTGCCGGATGACCCCACGGCAGCCCTCGCGGCGCTCGGCATCACGGTGCAGCTGCCCAAGCCGACGTACAAGGCCGACGGCGACAAGGCCTCGGGCACCATCGAGGGGCTGATCGTCACGATCGACCTCAAGACGCTCAAGCCGGTGCTCTCGCAGATCGACCTCGGCCCGATTCTCGCGCAGATCCCGTTCCCGCCCGAGGCGGGGCCGCTCAAGAGCCTGCTGGGCGCGATCGGCCACCTGTCGCCGAAGATCGTGCTGCACATCGGCTACACGACCTCGGCGGTCGACACCGTCCAGGCCCTCCCGATCCCGGACACGGTTCCCGACAACGATCCGACCGGTGACCCGACCGAGTCCGCCGGTGGCGGCACGACCGGCGGTGCGACCGGCGGTGGCGCGGCCCTCGGCGGTGGCAGTGCCCTGCCGCCGGCCGCCGGCCCGACGACCTCTGTGTCCGACTCTGCGCCCGACCAGCTGGCCAACGCCTCGGCGACCTCCGGCCTCCCGCCGCTGTTCTCGATCCCCGGGCTGCTCCTCTTCGCCGGTCTCGGCGGGGCGCTGCTCGCCGGCAGCTACGTCCGCCGGCTCGGTGCCCTGGTGCTCGGCGCCGGTGGCGCCTGCCCGCACGGTCTCGAGTCCGGCCTCCCCGACCTGCGAAAGGTGCAGTGATGACCACCATGTCCACGCCGACTCCCGCGAGTGGCTCCCGGCTCGGTGCGGGCACCGCGCTCCCGAAGGCGGGACGCAGCACCAGTGGTGCCGCGCCACTCAAGAACGACAACTCCCGGCTGTTCCAGACGATGCTGTTCTGGGTGGGCGCCTCGCTGCTGCCGCTCGGGATCGTGGTGATCGTGCTGGGCTGGTACGGCGTCGCGAACACGCCGTTCGGCTACGACCAGCAGTCGTACATGATCTCCGGCGGCTTCGGTGGCCTCGCGCTCACCTTCGTCGGCGGGTTCCTCTACTTCGGCTCGTGGCTGGCCCGCATCGCCGAGGACAACCGGGAGTCCTCCCGCCGGCTCGCCGACACACTGCTGGTCCTCGCCGACGTCACCTCCCGCTCGGCGTCGCTCAACGACCAGGGGGTCGACGTCTCCGCGCTGCCGGTCACCGCGGGCGACGGCACCACGATGCACCGCCGCGACTGCGCGCTGATCGCCCATCGCCAGGACCTGCGTCCGGTCGGCGAGCACCAGCAGGACCTGGTCGCCTGCCGGGTCTGCAAGCCCTGAGTCGCCGACTCGCCACCCGTTGCTGCTCAGGTGGGCGCGAGTCGGCAGTCGTTGCTGTTCACATGGGCGCGAGTCGGCACTGGTTGCCGCACCTTCTGCCGACTCGGCGTGCGGGGAGCGGCACCTTCTGCCGACTCGGCGTGTGGGGAGCGGCAGCTTCTGCCGACTCGGCGTTGGGAGTTAGGCGTCGTCGGACATGGCGGCCGGGGCCGACGTGACCGCCTCGTCCGGCTTGTGCTTCAGCACGTTCGCGATGTAGTCGGCTGCCGCGTCGAAGATGTCGACGTCGTGGCCGGCCCGCTCGGCGAGGTACCACCGGTGCGCGAGCACCTCGTGGAAGATCTCCGCGGTCTCGAGCTTGCCGGTGGCATCGGCGGGGATCATCGCGGCGATCGGCTCGTAGACCTCGTCCAGCCAGCGGTTCGCCACGAGGTGGCGGTCCTCGCGGCCGAGGTTGAGGGCGGCGGTGTACGACGCCAGGTCGTTGAGCAGCCGCCGGGCCTGCGCGTCCTCGACGTACAGCCCCGTCAGCCCTTGCAGCTCGCGCTGGTGGTGTCCGGCCTCGACGACCTTCGGCTGGATCCTGACCCAGTCGCCGTCGAAGTCGGTGACGATGTCCAGCTCGTCGACGTCGAAGCCGAGGTCGTTGAGCCGCTCGATGCGCTGCTCGATCCGCCACGTCTCCGAGGCCGAGAACTCCTCCTCGGCGGTCAGCTCCTGCCACAGCGCCCGGTAGCGCGTCTCCAGCAGCTCGACGATCTCGTGCGCCTCGACCTCGTGGCTCAGCGACTCGCTCGCCTGCAGGTCGAGCAGCTCGGCGAAGACGTTCTCGGTCGCGATCGTGACGTCGTACTCCCTCATCGACGTGGACAGGCTGGACCGCAGCTCGCCGGTCTCGGCGTCCACGAGGTACGCCGCGAAGCCGCCGGCGCTGCGCCGGAACAGCACGTTGGAGAGCGACACGTCCCCCCAGAAGAAGTCGGCGAGGTGCAGCCGGACCAGGAGCACCACGAGGGCGTCGATCAGCGACGGCAGGCTGTCGTGGGACAGTCCGTGGCTGAACAGGCTGCGGTAGGGCAACGAGAAGCGCAGGTGCTCGGTGAGCAGCGCGCTCGGCAGCTCCTGTCCGTCCGCGTCGACCCGGCCGGTCACCACCCCCTGCGCCACGACGGCGGGCAGGTTGAGGCGCTGCAGGTCGCGGAGCAGCCGGTACTCGCGGAACGCGATGTCCTCGACGGTCTCCTTGACGGCGTAGATCCGGTCGCGAAGCCGCACCATCCGCACCACGTGCCGGGAGAGGCCGCGGGGGAGCGGGACGACGTGGTCCTCGCCCCACTCCTCGAGCGGGACCGACCAGGGCAGCGTGATGATCGCCGGGTCCGGTCGGCTCGCGACGATCCGCAGCGCCATGTGAGTCAGGCTAGTGCCGCGCCGTGGGACAGTGAGCCACGCTGAGGACACGCAGGTGTCCGGCGGGGGAGGTCGCGTGGCCATGACGAGCCGACGGATGCCGCGCCTGATCGGACCGCTGTCGATCCTGCTGGTCCTGTTCCTTGGTGTCTCTCCCGGTGCCTGGGCGCTCACCCGTACGGCGACGGACCCGTCCGACGCGCCGGAGGGAGCCCAGGGGCGGACCGACCTCCGGGCGGTGACCTGGACGGTCGACGGCACCACGGCAACGGTGACCGTGACGGTCGACGAGAGCACCTACGGGGCCGGCGTGCGGGCCGAGCTCGGCGTGCACCTCCTGCTGGACAAGGACCTCGACGGTCTGGCTGACCTGGAGGTGCTCGGAGAGCGCAACGTGGATGGCACCTCGATCGACGTGACCCTCCGATCGCTCAACCGCACCCTCAGCA
>JAWWPK010000006.1:0-2560 GCA_033854925.1 Nocardioidaceae bacterium
ACCCGCACTGCTGGCGGTGCGACACCGCGCTGCTCTACTACGCGCTGCCGAGCTGGTACATCAAGACGACCGCCATCAAGGACCGGCTGATCGAGGAGAACGCCCGCACCGACTGGCACCCCGAGACCATCAAGACCGGGCGGTACGGCGACTGGTTGGACAACAACGTCGACTGGGCTCTGTCGCGCAACCGCTACTGGGGCACGCCGCTGCCCGTGTGGCGCTGCACCGAGGACGCGACGCACTGGCGCGCGGTCGGATCGCTGGCAGAGCTGGGCGAGCTCGCAGGTGCGGACCTCACGCAGCTCGACCCGCACCGGCCGTACGTCGATGAGGTCGTCGTTCCCTGCGCGACGTGCGGTGCCGAGAGCCGGCGGGTGCCGGAGGTCATCGACGGCTGGTACGACTCCGGCTCGATGCCGTTCGCGCAGGTCGGTTACCCGTGGTCCGGCGTCGAGCCGGCGTATCCCGCGCAGTTCATCTGCGAGGCGATCGACCAGACGCGCGGGTGGTTCTACACGTTGATGGCAGTAGGGACGCTGGTCTTCGACCGTTCGTCGTACGAGACCGTTCTGTGCCTCGGCCACCTGGTCGACAAGAACGGCCGCAAGATGAGCAAGCACCTGGGCAACGTGCTCGACCCGTTCGACCTGATGGAGCGGCATGGGGCCGACGCGGTGCGCTGGTTCATGCTCTGCGGCGGCAGCCCCTGGTCGTCGCGTCGCGTGTCGCACGAGGCCATGGACGAGGGCGTGCGCAAGGTGCTCCTCACCTACTGGAACACCGCCGCGTTCCTCACTCTGTACGCCGATGCGAACGACTGGCAGCCATACAGGGGACCGACCGGGAAGCCGGCACTGCTCGATCGATGGGCGCTGTCGCAGGTGCACACGACGGCACGTGAGGTCACCGCGGCCCTCGAGGAGTTCGACTCGCTGCGGGCCGGCCGCGCCCTCGCGACCTGCATCGACGACCTGTCGAACTGGTACGTCCGCACCTCGCGCCGCCGCTTCTGGGACGGTGACCCGGCGGCTCTCGCCACGTTGCACGAGTGCATGTACGTCGTGACGCTGCTGCTTGCCCCGTTCACGCCGTTCGTCGCGGACGAGATCTGGGACGCGCTGTTCGCGCCCTCGGCCGAGCTGCCCGAGTCGGTGCACCTGGCGAGCTGGCCCCGGATCGGCGGCGAGCTCGTCGATGATGCGTTGGCGCGCGACGTCGCTCTCGTACGCCGGCTCGTCGACCTCGGCCGGGCGGCCCGCGCCGAGTCCAAGACCAAGACCCGCCAGCCGCTGGCGCGAGCGCTGGTCAGCGCGCAGGGCTGGGAGGCGCTGCCGGCCGAGCTGCAGGCGCTGGTCGCGGCCGAGCTCAACGTGGTCACCCTCGAGCGGCTGTCCGGCGACCTCGTCGATGTCGCCGTGAAGGCCAACTTCCGGGTGCTGGGCAAGCGGTTCGGCAAGCGGACCCAGGCGGTCGCCGACGCGATCCACGCCGCCGACGCGACCACCCTGGCCTCGGCACTCGCCGATGACGCCGCCACCGTGACGCTCGACGGGGAGCAGCTCGAGCTGTCCGCCGAGGAGGTCATCGTCACCGAGACACCGCGCACCGGCTGGGCTGTGGCGAGCGGACAGGGCGAGACCGTCGCGCTCGATCTCGAGATCACCCCGGAGCTGCGGCGGGCGGGCCTGGTGCGCGACGTCGTACGGCTGGTCCAGGACGGCCGCAAGAGCACCGGGCTGGAGGTCAGCGACCGGATCGAGCTGTGGTGGCGGGCGGACGGCGAGCTCGCGGAAGCGGTACGGGGGGGATCGTCACGGCTTGCCGAGGAGGTTCTGGCGGTCACCGTGACCGAAGGCCCCCCGACGGCGGGCCTCGCCGAGCACACCGACCCCGAGCTGGGCCTCACCTTCTGGCTACGGGTTGCAGGCGGCTGATCCGAACGGAGCAGTCCGGCACCCCCGTTCTTGAGCAGTCAGACGAAGGTTCACCCGTTTGCCGCGAAAGGCTGAGCCCGCTACCGGCCGATGGAAGAGGGGACACGTCCAGCGCTACCCCCGGAGGACACGGTGACGGTCTACACGGTCGAGAGCCCGAAGCCGGTGCACAAGTCGTTCCGACTGACGCGGCCCGGTAGTGGCCACGCCGTCCAGAGCCAGATCCGCCCTGCCCTGGTGCTCCCCGAGCGGGAGGCCCGGCACCTGCTCGCCGCCGCTACGCGAGAGGACGTCTCGCGTGGCGGCGTGTTCTCCGCGGGTCCGGCCGGGATCCAGCTGTGGAGCGGTCAGTGGGACGGCCCCGGCGGCAGCCACGGCAGCGCCGTGCACCTCGGCTCGGTCGACTGGTCCTACGACACTCCGGCCCGGCACTACATCACCGTCTACCGCGTGCTCGTCACGGCCAGCGGCGCGGAGCTGGGCCTGAGCACCGAGTCGGTCCTCGCCCGCGTCATGGCGCTGGGCGGTCTGACCTCTGAGGGCGCCACCCTGTCGATGGCAGTCCCGCCGCCGCGAGACCCGTTCCGCTCCACCGAGCTGAAGGCCCGCGCGGGCGTGGAGGC
>JAWWPK010000007.1:0-7440 GCA_033854925.1 Nocardioidaceae bacterium
CGAGTGCATCGAGGCCCACTTCGCGGCCGCTCGCATCACTTGTCGGGCGGCGTCGTCCTCGACCTGCTTCTGGGCTCGCGCGTACGCCAGCACACCGCGGCTGGGTCGTCTGCCCCTGTGAGCTGGAGCGGGTCGAGGGTCGAGGTCATCGTGGGACCAACTCAACCATCGACCACCGACACTGAACCCCTCGGAATCCCCTTATCCACAAGGGATTCCGAGATTTCTTCAAAGAACTTTTCCGTAGCGGTCGGAGCGAGGTGGTGCCGTCGCTGCGGGGGTCTCGACAGGCTCGACCAGCGGTGGGCCAGCAGGTGCCTACGTTGAGGTGGTTTCGAGACGGTCGCTGAGCTACCTCCTCAACCACCGCGGGACCGCAGCCAGCCCTGCCGCACCCGACCAGCACGGCACGCCTCGCGGGCTGCCGCGATCTCGACAGGCTCGACCAGCGGTGGGCACACAGGTGCCTACGTGGCGGGGGTCTCGACAGCCTCGACCAGCGGTGGGTCAGCAGGTGCCCTCGTTGAGGTGGGTTCGAGACGTCGCCGAGCGACCTCCGCAACCATCGCGGAGCCGCAGCCAGCCCTCCCACAGCCGATGGACCCGGATCCCGCCTCTAGGGTTGTGCCGTGCCCGAGCTCGCGCCCACCATCGCCGTCATCGGTGGCGGGCAGCTCGCACGGATGCTGGCCGAGCCGGCCGCCGCGCTAGGGATCCCGCTGCGGCTGCTGGCCGAGGCGGAGGGGGTCTCGGCCGCTCAGGTCATCCCGGACACGATCGTCGGCGACCACCGCGACCTCGAGGCGCTGCGCAAGGTGACGAGCGGGGCGGCGGTGGTCACGTTCGACCACGAGCACGTGCCCACCGAGCACCTGCACGCGCTGGCCGAGTCCGGGGTCGCCGTACGGCCGGGGCCGGAGGCGCTCGTCCACGCCCAGGACAAGGCCGTGATGCGGGCGCGGCTCACCGAGCTCGGCCTGCCCTGCCCGCGGCACGCCGTGGTGGCGACGGGCGCGGACGTGGCGGCGTTCGGGCTGCCGTGCGTCCTCAAGGTCACTCGAGGTGGGTACGACGGCCGCGGTGTCTGGGTTGTCCGCGAGCCGGCCGAGGCGCAGGAGGCGTTCGCGGCGGCCCGGGCGGCCGGCGTAGGGGTGCTGGCCGAGGAGCTCGTCGACTTCCGCCGTGAGCTCGCGGCACTGGTGGCGCGCTCGCCGAGCGGCCAGGCCGCGGCGTACCCCGTCGTCGCGAGCACGCAGCTCGACGGGATCTGCCACGAGGTGATCGCCCCGGCTCCCGACCTGGCGCCCGAGCTCGCCACCCGCGCCCAGCAGGTGGCGCTGACGATCGCCAAGGAGCTCGACGTCACCGGCATCCTCGCGGTCGAGCTGTTCGAGACCCGCGACGGCCGGGTGCTGGTCAACGAGCTGGCGATGCGGCCGCACAACACCGGCCACTGGACCCAGGACGGCGCGGTCACCAGCCAGTTCGAGAACCATCTGCGCGCGGTCCTCGACCTGCCCCTCGGCTCGCCGGCGCCGCGGGCGACCTGGACGGTGATGGTGAACATCCTCGGCGGCCCGTCGGACCAGGTCGGGCGGCTGTACGACGGCTACCCGCACGCCCTGGCCCGCGACCCGCAGCTGCGCGTGCACCTCTACGGCAAGGAGCTGCGCCCGGGCCGCAAGGTCGGCCACGTCAACGCCTACGGTGACGACCTCGAGGACTGCCTCGAGCGCGCCCGGCACGCCGCCGCCTGGTTCCGCGGCGACCTCGGAAACGAGAGTGAGTGAGATGAACGACGTGACACCCCAGGTCGGGATCGTGATGGGCTCCGACTCCGACTGGCCGGTGATGAAGGCCGCCGCGACCGCGCTGGAGGAGTTCGACGTGCCGTTCGAGGCCGACGTCGTCTCGGCGCACCGGATGCCGGAGGAGATGCTGGCCTACGGCAAGGAGGCGGCCGGCCGCGGTCTCCGGGTGATCATCGCCGGAGCCGGGGGGGCGGCCCATCTGCCCGGGATGCTGGCCGCGGTGACACCGTTGCCGGTGATCGGCGTGCCCGTCCCGCTCGAGCACCTCGACGGCCTCGACTCGCTGCTCTCGATCGTCCAGATGCCGGCCGGCGTCCCGGTCGCGACCGTGGCCATCGGCGGCGCGCGCAACGCCGGGCTGCTCGCCGTGCGCATCCTGGCCGCCTCCGACGAGGGGCTGCGCCAGCGGATGGTCGAGTTCCAGGCCTCGCTCAAGGAGGCCGCGCAGGCCAAGGGCGCGGCGGTCCGCAACGACGCCGGCCCCCGGAGGCTCGGCTTCTGAGCCACCCGGGTCAGAGGCTCGTCGCCGGCGCGCGGGATCAGCTCAGCCGCGGCGGCCGCAGGGGTCGAGCAGCAGGGGTCTCACACGGAAAGCAGTTGAGGTCAGCGAGCATCTCGAGGACTCCGAGGTCCGGCCGCCGCCTGTCGCGGAGGTGCCGCTGAATGTCGCCCTCGCTGAGTCCCGACGCCACCGCGAGAGCCGCGACCCGCTCCCCGTAGAGCCGCAGCAACGCCTCCAGCGACGAGGGCTCGACCCCCGCCGGTCCCCAGGTCTCGGACCAGAGCTGGCTCGTGAACTGCGGGGCGAGCCACGGCGAGAGCAGCTGCTCAAGATGCGCCCGGGTTGAGCTCGGGTTCCAGCGGGTGCTCGGTGGGACAACGGTCTGGGCCCGCTCGTCGATGGTGCGGACCTGCCCCGTGTCCATGGCTTCAGCATCAACGCTTGGTCGCCCCGCCGGCAGACGCGCATGCTGGGACCCGGATGGTGCCTCGGTACCAGCCCGGCCGGGACCTCTCCCGGGGTCAGACCCGCGGCAGCCAGACCGAGACCGTCGTGCCGGTGCCTTCGGAGTCCACGGAGAGCGCGCCGCCGGCGACCTCGGCCCGGTCCAGCATTCCGCTGATGCCGCGGTGGCCGGGCGGCGACGAGCGCACGCCAGGCGGGATGCCGATGCCGTCGTCCGACACCTGAAGGGTGACTCCTTCGTCATCGAGCTTGACCAGGATCCGCACCGACCGGGCCCGTGCATGCTTGGCGACGTTGACCAGCGCCTCCTTGGCGATCCGCACCGCCTGCGTGCGGATGGCGATGGACAGCTCCAGCTCCCGCGGGTCGGGCTCGTTCTCCATCGACCAGGCCACGGTGGTGAGCTCGAAGACGTGTCCGGCCGCGTCCTCGAGGAGATCGGTCAGGTACGCCGAAGGCCCGACGGGCTCCAGCTCGAAGAGCAGGTTGCGCAGCCCCTCGTTGACCGAGGTGATGGTCTCGTGGATGTGGACGACCTCGGGAACCAGATCCGGCGCCGCCTGCGCCAACTTCCTCTCGAGCAGAGCGAGCCGCAGGTCGACGGCGGCCAGCGACTGCACCGGCTCGTCGTGCACGTCGGCGGCGATCCGGGCCCGTTCGCGCTCCTGGGCGTCGACCAGCCTGCGCACCAGATCCAGCCGCTGGACCAGCGCGCGGTCCAGGTCGGCGTTGGCCTCGAAGCGGTCGAGGGCCAGCGAGATGTTCTCCGCTGCACCGAGCAGGAGGGTCCGCAGGTTGTCGTCGAACGCGCCGGGCCGGTCGGAGTAGAGCGAGAGGCTCGCGACCGTACGGTTGTGGCTCCGCAGCGGCAGAGCGGCGGCGGACCCCACTCCGTGGCTCGCAACCCGGTCCGCGTGCTGCTGGCCGTGCGCGCTGAAGTCGTCGGTGAACGACGGGATCCCGGTGGTCAGCGCCGACATCGCCTCGGGGTCCACCATGCCTGCGACTGCGACCCGGGCGGCGAGCGGCCCGGCACTGGCCCGGACCTGCAGGGACCCTCCCGGCCCTCGCATGGCGACCCAGGCCCCGATGAAGCCACCGTCGATCACGGCGACGTTGCAGACCCGACGGAACAGCACCGTCTCGTCCTCGGCCCGGGCCACCGCTTCGTTGAGGCGCGCGAGGGCCAGGTAGCTGCGGCTCTGCTGCTGTACGCGCGCCTCGGCCTCTCGCTGCAGCGAGATGTCGAGGATGCTGGCCACCACCCAGAGGCCGGACGGGGTGCCGAGCGGGGTGACGCTGATATCGGCTTCGAACTCGGTCCCGTCCTTGCGCCGGCCCTTGAGGTCGCGGCGCGCCCCGAACGGTCGCGGTGTGGGAGAAAGGAGGTAGGCGTCCCGCTGCGCGACGTGGTCGCCGGCAGTGGTCTGGGGCACGAGCAGCTCGATCGACCGGCCCAACAGCTCCTCGGTCGCGTAGCCGAACACCTCGCCGGCGCGCACGTTCACATACCGGATGGTCGCGTGCTCGTCGACTGCGACCACGGCGGTGGCGACCGCGTCGAAGAGGTCGAAGACCGACTGGCCCGTCTGTGCTTGCTCGCTCATGGCGGTGCCCCGCATCGCCCTAGCCGGACCGCCAGTCTACGACGTGGAGACGGCTCGGGACGGGTTCTCTCTGAGGATGCGGCGTAGGGCTAGCCCGGCGGTCGGTGCCGCGAGGACAACCTCGCCGTCGTACACCCGGGACACCAGGTCGCCGAGGGCCGAGCCGATGCGACCCTTGGCGAAGTAGCCGACGGCGCCGGCCCGCAGCATCGCCTCGATGACATCGGGTGAGGTCTCGGCCGTGAGCGCCACCACGAGGGTCTGGGTCCGACGACCTGGTGACTCGGCCAGGTCAGCGAGTGCCCGAGCGCCGGTCACTCCGCCCGCGGGCATCAGGACGTCGAGCAGGACCACGTCCGGCTCGGTCGCCGAGGCGAGCTCCACCAGCTCGTTGCCGTTGGCGGCGGTGCCGACGACAACGATGCGTGGATCCGCCTCCAGCAGCCCGACGGCCGCTGTCCGGAACTCGGCGTCGTCATCTCCCAGCGCTACGCGAATGCTCATGGCTTCCAACCTCATCTCCCGCTTCCATCCTGGGGTGCCGGAGACGTGCCTGCTACCTGTCTGTGGACTAGACGGCTGGTGCATACGCACTAACCTGCTCACTAGGGGTTGAGGTCAGGATCTTCGCTCAGATGAACGAACACACTGCCGTACTGATCCGGGTGCTCATCGTGGACGACCACGCGGTGTTCGCCTCCAGCCTTGCCCAGGTGCTGGCCCTCGAGCCCGACCTGGTCATCCTGGGCCCCGCCCGCACCATCGCCGAGGCCCGGGCGATGATCCCGACCACGCTCCCGGACGTGGTGCTCATGGACCACCGGCTGCCCGACGGCGACGGTGTCGCGGCCATCGCTGAGCTCCACCTCCTCCGTCTGTCGGCGAAGTACGTCGTCCTCACGGCCAGCACCGCCGACCACGTGCTGGTCTCCGCCATCGAGGCCGGCGCCGCGGGCTTCCTCTCCAAGTCGCGCAGTCTGGCGGAGGTCAGGTCAGCGGTGCGCGCAGCGCACAGCGGTGAGGCGGTGATCTCCCCCGAGCTGCTCGCCCGCCTGCTGCCCCGGCTCAACCGGCACCGCGAGCCCGGCACGGTCGAGCTGACCGACCGGGAGCGGGAGGTGCTCGCGCTGCTGGCCGGCGGGCTCACCAACAGCCAGATAGCGGCGCGGCTCGTCGTCAGCGTGCACACCGTCCGCAACCACGTGGCGCACCTGTCCGCGAAGCTCGGTGCCCACTCCAAGCTCGAGGCGTTGTCCATCGCCATTCGCAAGGGGCTGCTTCCGGACCGCTGACGACCGGTGGCTGAGCGGCCGACCGGTCAGGCTCGCCGCCTGCGCCACTCGATGGCGGGACAGGTGTCCATCACCATCGGCACCCCCGCCGCCACCGTCCGGTCGAACGCGTCCGCGTCGATGACGCCGAGCTGGAACCACACCGCCCGCGCACCCACCGCGACGGCCTGGTCCGCGAAGTCGCCGGCGGCGTCGGAACGGCGGAAGACGTCGACCACGTCGATCGGGAACGGCACGTCGGCGAGCGTGGCGTAGCCGCGCTCCCCGAGCACGACCAGCCCCTCCTCCGAGGCAGCGGCCGGGTGGATCGGGACGATCTGCTTGCCGCGCTCCTGGAGCAGCGCGGCGATGGAGTACGCCGTCCGGCTGGTGTCCCCGGAGAGACCCACCACCGCCCACACCTTGCAGTCGTCGAGCATGAACCTGATCGCCTCGGGGTCCTGCCACGTCATGCCAAAAGCCTAGGCAGGCGCCCATGGTGACTAGTCGGTGCGACGAACGGACGAGTCTGGCCGACGAACGGACGACCGGGGCCGGTTCGGCCCCGCCGTCGGGTGTGCCACACCTACTGTGACGGTGAGTGCTTGCATGGGTGCTTGCCATGGGGGAGGCCCGGTCGGTGTGAACCAGACACCGACCGGGCATCGGCGTTCCGCACCCGGGACCCGCCATACGATGTGACTCATGAGTAGCACCGACGGGGCCCCGCTGTTCGCCTTGACCGAGGAGCACCGGGCGATCCGCGAGGCGGTGCGCACGCTCTGCGAGGCCAAGGTGGCGCCGTACGCCGCCGACGTGGACGAGCAGGCGCGGTACCCCGAGGAGGCCGCCGCCGCGCTGCTCGCCGCGGACTTCCACGCCCCCCACGTGCCGGAGGAGTACGGCGGCGCCGGCGCCGACGCGCTGGCCACGGTGCTCGTGATCGAGGAGGTGGCGCGCGTCGACATGAGCGCGTCCCTGATCCCGGCGGTCAACAAGCTCGGCTCGCTCCCGGTGCAGCTGGCCGGCTCGGAGGAGCTGAAGAAGCACTACCTCGGAGCCCTGGCTCGAGGCGAGGGCGGCTTCTCCTACTGCCTGTCCGAGCCCGACGCGGGCTCCGACGCCGCCGCGATGAAGGCCAAGGCCGTCCGCGACGGCGACTTCTGGGTGCTCAACGGCGTGAAGCGCTGGATCACCAACGCCGGCCCCGGAAAGTGGGAGTCCGACTACTACACGGTCATGGTCGTGACCGACCCAGAGAAACGGGCCAAGGGCATCTCGGCGTTCGTGGTCGAGAAGTCCGACGAGGGGGTCTCCTTCGGCGCCCCGGAGAAGAAGCTCGGCATCAAGGGCTCCCCGACCCGCGAGGTCTACCTCGACAACGTCCGGATCCCGGCCGACCGGATGATCGGCGACGAGGGGACCGGTTTCGAGACCGCGATGCGCACCCTGGACCACACCCGGGTCACCATCGCCGCCCAGGCCGTCGGCGTCGCCCAAGGTGCGCTGGACTACGCGCTGGCCTACGCCCAGGAGCGGCGTCAGTTCGGCAAGAGCATCGCCGAGTTCCAGGGGCTGCAGTTCCTGCTCGCCGACATGGGCATGAAGGTCGAGGCCGCCCGCCAGCTGACGTACGCCGCGGCCGGCCGCTCGGAGCGTGGCGACAAGGACCTGACGTTCTTCGGTGCGGCCGCGAAGTGCTACGCCTCCGACATCGCGATGGAGGTCACGACCGACGCGGTGCAGGTGCTCGGCGGCTACGGCTACGTCAAGGACTACCCGGT
>JAWWPK010000008.1:0-4799 GCA_033854925.1 Nocardioidaceae bacterium
GACGGTTCCGCTCCGCACGACGAGCAGGGCATGGCCGTCTGCGGCACTGATCTCCGGAACCCCGTCATCAGTGGGGACCGCAGCGACCACCGAAGGCGACGACCCGTCGGCGGCCATCGTGACGACCGAGTCGTCGGAGCCGCGATAGGCCACCAGGTGGTCGTCGTCGATCCACGCGAAGGCCGAGTAGCCCATCGCCAGGTTCGGGTCGGGGTCGAGCGGGAGCGCCGCGTGCGACGCCAGGTCCACGAGGGTCGGACCGACCTCGACGCTGTTGAACCCCCACGAGACAACGCGCTTCCCGTCAGGCGAGATCGCGATCCGGCCCACACCGCACGCTCCGCAAGGCACGTCAACCGGCGCCGCGAAGGAGTCTCCGATCCGGGAGACCTGCTGCAGGTCCCAGAGCAGCGCGTTGTCCCCCGAAGCGCTCAGGAGGTATCGGCTGCCCCCGAACGCCAGCGCGGCGGTGTTCACGTTGGACACGTCGCCGGTGCCACCCAGGTCGGTCGGTTGCACGGCGGCGTCGTTGAGGTCCTGGGCGGACGCAACCTGGAGGAAACCGGTTCCCTGGACCGCCACCAGCGAGCCGTCCGCCGAGAGGGCGATGCCGACAGCACCCGCCACCCCGAGATGTGCGACCGCGTCCGACTCCTGGTCCGCGTACGTCGCGTCGCCCCTCCACACCGGGTAGTCCGTGGTGTCCCCGACCCCCGTCATGACCAGGCCGTCGGCCGACACCACGAACCGGCTGGTCATGCCGATGGGGTGTGACCCCTCGCTGGCACCCCTGAACGGCTCCACGTGGGCCGTCGCCCAGGCTCCTGAGGTGCCAACCATGACGAGGAACCCGTCGGCGAAGGTGAGGTTGGTGCCGCCCTGCCTGATCTTGCCCGCCGCCAGCGGGCCGCCCGTGCCCAGCGTCCAGAGCTCCGTGACCGCCCCGTCGCTGGCCGCCACCAACGTCCCCGTGGCGTCGACCGCCACGCTCTCCGGCGCAGCGATCTCAGGGAGGGTCGTCGTGGTCCCACCGCTCCACACGGTCACGCCGTCCGGGGCTGCGACGGCAACGACCGACGCGTCCGCGGACACGGCTACCGAGTAGACCTGACCCCCGACCGTCGCCAGCTGTTCGGGCTTGCCCTCAGTCCAGCGAACCACGTCCCCGGCGACGTCGCCCGCGACGACGACCCCGTCCTGGGTGACCGCGCTGGCGCTGGTCTCCGCGTCCATGGGCAGCACCCGCGCCAGCTGCGGGCTGGCGGTGGCGATCTGGAACAACGCGGCCTTCGTCTGGGCGTCGGCGTTGGTGCGGTAGGCCTGCACGGCCAGCAGCGACGCGGTCTGCAGGTCGGTGGGGGCGAGCGAGACCGCCTGAGCGGCGAGCTGGCGGGCCAGCGCGATGGTGGCCTGGCGGTTCGCGGCGTCGCGCTGCCTGTTCGCCTCGCTGCGCTGGCCGACGGCGACGAAGGTCGCGACCAGGCTGGCGACGAGCAGCAGCGAGAGGAGGGAGACACCGGCACGGAGGAAGCGCCGGGCCCGGCGGTGCTCGCGGACGTTCTCACCGATCAGCTCGTCGCGCTCGGCGCCGCGCACGGCTGCAGCGACGTCCGCGACGCGCTCCATCCAGCGCGGGTCCTGGGCGCCGAGACTGCCCTCGGCCTCGTACCAGCGCACGTCGATCCAGCGCGGCTCCTCGGCGTACGCGCCGGACAGCGCCCGCGGGAGGGAGTCGGTGACGTCGAAGTCGAAGTCGTTCGCGGACCGGTCCCAGACGATGTCGACGCCCTCCTCGAGGACGATCAGGATCCGGTCGCTCGACTTGTGCTCACGCCACCACGTCACTTCGTTGGCGACGTACTCCGACTGCGCCGCCAGCGGGCTCGCGAGCAGCACGAACCACTCGGCCTCGGTCAGGCCACGCTCGATGTTCGTCCAGAGCGCCGGGTTCGCCGACATGGACGCGTCGTCGCGGAACACCCGGACCGCGCGAAGCCGGTACCACGGCTTGGCGAACCGCTCGACCGCACCCTGGAGGTCGGTGGCAAGGGTGGTCGACGCTCTCCGGGAGTAGGAGATGAACGCGTCGAAGCCAGGCACCCGAGGATCGTAGGTGCGACGGCGCACCTGCGCGGGTGCTAAGCGCGCAGCTCGGCCAACACCTTCTCCAGGCGGCGCTCGCGGGTCTCGGGCTTCTTCGCCTCGGTGAGCAGCCGGGCGGCCTCGTTCTGGCGGGTGAAGGACCACGTCGACCAGGCCGCGCTCGCGCCGGGGTCGCCCGCGAGCTCGGCGGCCAGGTCGTCGGGCACGTCGACGGTGCGCGGCGCGGTGTCGAGCACGACGTCGACGTCCAGGCTCTGGCCCACGGAGACGCCTGCGGCCTCCCGGTTGGCCATGCTGACGCCGAGCATGAACTGGCCGCCCATGTTGACGATCGACGACCGCCACGTGTGCGGTCCGAGCGTGACGACGACCTTGGGCTTGCGGCCCCCGCCGAGCTCCTCGACGACCTCGTCGGGGACCACGAAGCCAGCGGTGTTGCTGTTGCCACCGCCTCCGCGGAGCTCGAGCCGCAGCCTCATCGGGACAGCTCCAGCCGTGCCCCGAACGTCACGTCGAGGGAATCGTTGCTGGTGGGGGTGCGATCGGTCACGGGAGTTGGACCGGGGTCGGGGTCACGACTCATCGTGGCACGGCCGAGACTGGTGACGTGGTCGACCTGAGGCGCCTGGTGGCGGACACCCGGCCCCTCCAGGAGAAGCACTTCCGCCGCCTCTGGCTGGCCAACATCGTCACCGTCGTCGGCGCCCAGCTGACGGTGGTCGCGGTGCCGGCCCAGATCTACGCGGCCACCGGGTCGTCGGCTTACGTCGGGCTGACCGGAGTCTTCGGGCTGGTGCCCCTCATCGTGTTCGGGCTGTACGGCGGCGCGCTGGCCGACGTCTTCGACCGCCGCACGATCCTCGTGATCACCACGGTCGGGCTGATCGTGACCAGTGCACTGTTCTGGGTGCAGGCGATCGGCGGCGGCACGAACGTCTGGCTGCTGCTCAGCCTGTTCGCCGTTCAGCAGGCGTTCTTCGCGGTCAACCAGCCGACCCGCAGCGCGGTGCTGCCCAAGATCCTGTCGCACGAGCTGCTGCCGGCCGCGAACTCGCTCAACATGACCGTCTTCCAGGCCGGAGCCATCGGCGGACCACTTCTGGCCGGCGTACTCATCCCGGTGTTCGGGCTGAAGTGGCTCTACCTGATCGACACGATCACGCTGTTCGCGACCCTGCTCGCCGTCGTCCGGCTGCCGCGGCTGGCGGTCTCCGACCCGGCGACCCAGACGCCCGGCATCAAGGCGGTGGTCGAGGGGTTCGCCTACCTGCGGCACCAGCCGGTGCTGCTCATGTCGTTCGTGGTCGACCTGATCGCGATGGTCTTCGGGATGCCGCGCGCCCTGTTCCCGGAGATCGCGCACGTCGACTTCCACGGCCCGGAGGCGGGCGGCCTCGCGTTCGCGCTGCTGTTCGCGGCGATCCCGGCCGGCGCGGTCGTCGGCGGGGTGTTCAGCGGCTGGGTATCGCGGGTCGACGCCCAGGGCCGGGCGGTGCTGGTCTGCATCCTCGTGTGGGGCGCGGCGATGGTCGGCTTCGGCGTCGCGGTCGGCCTGGCGGACCGGGCCCGCACGCCGATGCTGGCGGTCGCGTTGGCGATGCTCGTGGTCGGCGGCGCAGCAGACATGGCCTCGGCGGCGTTCCGCATGAGCATGCTGCAAAGCGCGGCCGACGACGCCGTGCGCGGGCGGCTCCAGGGCGTCTTCATCGTCGTGGTCGCCGGCGGGCCGCGGATCGCCGACGTCCTGCACGGCACGTCCGCGGCCGCGGTCGGGACGGCGGCCGCCGCCGCCGGTGGTGGTGTGCTCGTCGTGGTCGGCACGGTCGTGGCCGCGCTGCTCGCGCCGGCGTTCGTGCGCTATCGCATCACCCGGTCAGGGTGACGAAGCCCAGGCACTGACCCTCACTCGGAGGTGAGCAGCCCCCGCGCGTACGCCGCCTGGCCGGCGTGCTGCAGGTCGTCACTCACCACGCTGACCAACCGGACGCCGAGCGTCACCGGCGGGTCCCACCGCTCGTCGACGACCCGATCGAGGTCCTCGGGCGTCACGGTCGCGACGTAGGCGACCGTGGCTTCGTGCACCGCGCGGAGGTAGTCGGCCAGCAGCTCGGCGCCGACCCGCACGTGCCCCACCTCCTCGCTGTTCATGCCGTAGCCGGTCGCGCCGGTGTCGAACGGCAGGTCGAAGCGGGTCACGAAGTCCTGCGCGGTCCACACCTGCTCCGTGCCGGCGACGTCGGCGACGTGGTCGTCCTGGACCCGGGCCAGGTGCCAGACCAGCCACGCGATCGAGTTCGAATCGGGTGCCGGCCGGAGGGCGAGCTGGTCGTCGGTGAGGCCGTCGACTGCGGCCGTGGCGGTCTTGAGGATGCGCTCCAACGCGTCGGTGAGGAGCTCGGCAGGGGTCATGCCACTTGACGTTAGCGCCGGCCGCCATAGGTCGGACCGGCCAGGTTCGGAATGGCCCGGCAGTGCTCGGGCTGATCGCCGACCCGGAGGTGCTAGCGAGGCTCGAGGTGCGGTAGCCAGGAGCCGGGGTAGGTTCGCCCGATGCACACCCGGCTCGCCACGACCGCCGTGTTCGTCGTCTCCACGGGCCTTCTCCTGGCGACGCCATGGGCGCACGCCGAGGAGAGCTCGTCCGGCGGGGGAACACCGGAAGCCGCATCGGCGGCACGGGTCGGCGGCGTCACGTT
>JAWWPK010000009.1:0-3525 GCA_033854925.1 Nocardioidaceae bacterium
CGTCGGACCACCACAGGCCCCAGTAGGCGTCCGACGGCGGGGTGTTGACGCACGGGTCGGACGCCGGCTGGCCGTTGATGCGGCAGACGAAGCCGGGCTGGCGCTGCACGTAGGTCAGGGCGAAGCCCGCGCCGGTGAACAGGGAGACCGCGTCCTCGCCGCCGCCCCCCGCGTTGCAGACCTGCTCGACGCCGCCACCGAGGGATCCGTGGTCGACGACGACGGTCACGCCGGTCGCCCCCGAGCAGGCCGCCGCCGAGGCCGGCGCGGACGAGGTCGCGACGAGGCCCAGGCCGGCCGCCGCGGTCGCGAGGACCGCGGCGACCAAGGACGAGAGACGGCGCATCTCAGCGGGTGACGCGGTAGCGCACCTTGCCCGTGCGGTCGGCGAAGGCACCCACCACCGTGAGCTTGTGCTTGCCCACCGGTCCGCACTTGAGGCGCAGGGTGACCTTCTCGCCGGTCGCGGTGGCCTTCTTGGCCTTCTTGCCGTCGATGAGGACCTTGTAGTCCTCGTCCTTGGCGAGCCCGGAGATCTTGACCACCAGCACCTTGCCGCGCTTCACGCTCTTGGGCGCCTTGATCTTGACCGCGGCCTTGTCCAGCACGTTGTAGACGTAGGTCGCCACCTGACCGCTGGAGTCGATGACGTTGTAGGTCCGGGTGTCGTCCCCTGCGGGCAGCGTGACCGTCGCAGATGCGGCGCCGCTCGCGTCGGCGAGCAGGCTCGCCACCGGTGCACCGCCGCGGAGGGAGATGCAGACGGCGTCGCCCGGATTCGCGGAAGTCGCCGAGATCGTCACCTTGCTCCCCGCATGGGTGAACCGGCCGGCCGCTTGCTTGACTTCCGCCACCGTGCTCGGGCCCAGTGGGGCCCACTGGAGGGCGGGCAGGGCCTGGGCGGTGGCCCGGACGTACTGGCCCCGCGTGGTCGTGGTCAGGGGCGTGCTCGCCGCTGCGGCCCGGGCGCCGTCGTCGTAGGCAACGGCCCCGCGGTCGGCGGTGGCGTAGGTCGTGCAGCCGCCGGCCCTGGCGAGCTGGTGCTGGCGCAGCCAGGTGGCGGCCTGCTCGGCGTCGGCGGTGGCTCCGCTCTTGCCGAGGGCCCAGCCAGCGAGGCCGGTGCTGTTGGCGTTGGACGCCACGGTGGGGCCGGACCCACCGAACGAGCCGTCCGCCTTCTGGCTGCTCTGCAGCCAGGTCAGCGCTTTGGCGATCGCTGCATCGACGGATGGCTGCCCGGCCTGGCTGCGCAGCGCGATGATCGCGTAGGCGGTGACGTCGGTGTCGGGCTGCGCGGGGGTGGTAGCCCCGTTGCAGGTCTGGTCCGCGGCACCGGGAGCCGCGAAGTTGAGGCGGAAGAACCCTGCCGTGCACTGCTGCGCCAGCAGGAAGCTCGTCGCGTCGGCGGCGCGCGGACTGCTGACCGCCTGCAACGCCTGCGCGGCGTACGCCTGGCCGAACACGTTGGCGAAGTCACCGAAGGCGCTCTTGTCCGCGATCCGCCCGAGCGGACGGTTGACGATGCCAGTCCCGACCCGGTCCTCGAGCCGCGCGACCAGGTTGACGTCGTCGAGGGGGCCGTAGGTGGTCGGGTCGTCCCCGGCCGCCTTGACCAGCACGATGCTCTTCCCGAGTGGCCCGGCGTAGGACTCCGTAGCACCTCCGGTGGAGCCGTCGCTGACGTAGTTGTCGATCTCGGCCTTCACCGCACCGTTGATCGCGGACACGGTGCCGGTGTGCCCGCCAACGTCGGCCAGGGAGATCGCGAAGTCGGCGGTCAGCCCGTAGTCCTTGAAGTCGGTGCCGCCGAAGTTGGTGGAGAGCAGGTTGCCGCTCATCTGGGAGACGTCCCAGGCCGCTGCGGCGGCGACGGGTGCCGGGTCGTACGGCGGCGCCGCGACGGCAGTCGGAGCGGCGACGAAGCTCAGGCCGCTCAGGACCAGGGCGGGCGCGGCGACAGCCGCGAACCGGCGGAGAGTGGTGCGCATGGCATTCCTTCCCGCTGCGACAACGGGAGGGCCTTCGGGGCCGACCCGCTGTTTTCCTCGACAGCGTGAGGTCAGGACGCGACGCAACGGGTGCTCCGGCTTGCGCGCTACCCCGAGGGAGCGCGCCTACGGTTGCGGGTCAGCGCCGGACTTGGACCGGCTTCCCCCACGGCGGGCGTGATGAATGGAGTTGTGCGCGGGCAGCGTACCGCGCCCTCTCAGCCCAGCTTCTCGAGGATCAGCTCGCGGACCCGGCCGGCGTCGGCCTGGCCCTGCAGCTCCTTCATCACGGCGCCGATCAGGGCACCTGCGGCGGCCACCTTGCCGTCGCGGATCTTGTCCGCGACGTCCGGGTTCGCGGCGATGGCGGCGTCCACCGCGGCCGAGAGCGCGCTCTCGTCGGAGACGATCGCCAGCCCGCGGGCGGCCACGATCTCGTCGGGCGTCCCCTCACCGGCGAGCAGCCCGTCGAAGACCTGGCGGGCGAGCTTGTCGTTGAGCGCACCCTCGTCGACCAGCGCCTGGACGCGCGCGACGTCGGCCGGCGTCACCGCGAGGTCGCTCAGCTCCACGCCACCGTCGTTCGCCCGGCGGGCCAGCTCGCCCAGCCACCACTTGCGGGCCGCCTGCGGTGCGGCACCGGCGGCGATGGTCTCCTCGATCAGCATGAGGGCGCCGGCCCCGACGGTGTCCCGCATGTCGAGGTCGCTGAAGCCCCACTCGGCCTGCAGCCGGGCCCGCTTCTCCGTGGGGTTGTCCGGCAGCGTGCCGCGCAGCTCCTGGACCCACTCGAGCGAGGGCGCGATGGGCACCAGGTCGGGCTCGGGGAAGTAGCGGTAGTCGTCGGCGTCCGACTTCTCGCGGCCGCTGGTCGTGACCCCGGTGTCCTCGTGCCAGTGCCGGGTCTCCTGCAGGATCGAGCCGCCCGCGTCGAGGACGCCGGCGTGCCGCTGCATCTCGTAGCGCACCGCCCGCTCGACCGACCGGAACGAGTTGACGTTCTTGGTCTCGGTGCGGGTGCCCAGCACGGCGGTGCCCTTCGGCGCCAGCGAGAGGTTCACGTCGGCGCGCAGGTTGCCCTGGTCCATCCGGGCCTCGGAGACGCCGAGCGCCACGATCAGGTCGCGGAGCTGGCTGACGTACGCGCGAGCCACGGCGGGCGCCTTCTCCCCCGCACCGGTGATCGGCTTGGTGACGATCTCGATGAGGGGGATGCCGGCGCGGTTGTAGTCGACCAGCGAGTGGGTGGCGCCGTGGATCCGGCCGGTGGCGCCGCCGACGTGCAGGGTCTTGCCGGTGTCCTCCTCGAGATGCACTCGCTCGATGCCGACCCGCACGACCGTGCCGTCGTCGAGCGTGACGTCCAGGTAGCCGTCGAACGCGATCGGCTCGTCGTACTGCGACGTCTGGAAGTTCTTCGGCATGTCGGGGTAGAAGTAGTTCTTGCGGGCGAACCGGCACCACGGCGCGATCTCGCAGTGCAGCGCGAGCCCGATCCGCATCGCCGATTCCACGGCGGTCCGGTTGACGACGGGCA
>JAWWPK010000010.1:0-15409 GCA_033854925.1 Nocardioidaceae bacterium
TTGGTCGTCAGCAGCCCCGGGATGCGGCGACCGGCGAGCCAACCGAGGATGCCGGCAACAAGGATCACCAGTGGGAACGGCACGGTGAACAAGGTCAGCGCGAGGAAGGATGCGACCGCGAGGACGACAAGGGCCGGATGGGTCAAGGCGCGCCGGCCGACCCGTTGGACGGCCTGGACCACGATCGCGATCACCGCCGGCCCTACGCCCGCGAAGACGGCGGTGACGAGGTCGGTGGATCCGTAACCGATGTAGATCGCCGACAAAGCCAGCAGGGCCACGAGCCCCGGAAAGACGAAGAGGCTGCCTGCGATGAGCCCCCCGCGGGCACCGTTGAGCAGCCAGCCGGTGTAGATGGCGAGCTGTTGGGCTTCGGGGCCGGGCAGGAGCATGCAGTAGTTGAGTGCGTGGTTGAACCGGCGTTGACCGATCCACCGCTTCTCGTCGACGAGCTTGTGCTGCATGATCGCGATCTGGCCCGCCGGGCCCCCGAAGGTCTGCAGCGAGATCGCGAACCACGCCCGGGTGGCCTCCCGAAGCGGGATGACGTCCACAGGCTGTCCTGCGTGCGTCCCCGGCACGCCCTCGCGCGGCTGGTCCCCCGTCACGCCGGCGCTTCGCGTCCGACCAGCAGGCCGCGATGGAAGTCCACGGCCACACCGTGATGGCCGGACGACAGCGATGTCAACCGACCGGCAGACCGCTGGGCACCACGGGGGCAAGGCGAGGTTCGTGGGCGGCGACTTGGTGGGTTTGCCAGATCGCCCAAGGCGTCAAGCAGACTCGGACAGGCGTCCGAAGGCACTGCGGTGGAAGACCAGCGGCAGCGAGGTGTCGGTGTGGTCGACCGCGTGCAGCTGCAGGATCACGATCGTGTGGTCGCCGGCCTCGACCTCTTGGTAGATGGTGCAGTCGAAGCGGGCCAGCCCCTCGTCGAGGGTGACCGCGCCGTCCTCGGACGCGGTGACCTGGACGTCGTCGAAGCGGTGCTCGACCGGACCGGCCAGCCGCCGGCAGACCTCGCTGTGGTGGTCGGCCAGCACCGTCAGGCCGAGGTGGACCGCCCGGCGCAGGTCCGGCCAGGTCTTGGAGCTGTTGGCGACGGAGAACGACACCAGCGGTGGATCCAGGCTCACCGACGTGAACGAGCTCGCGGCCAACCCGGTGCGCTTCCCCTCGACGTCGGCGGCCACGGCCACGACACCACTGGGGAACACGCCGAACGCCTGCCGCAGCTGCGTCGGGTCGAGGTCCTGGTTGGTGGAGAGGGCGGTGATCGTCATGCGAGGGCTCCTGCCTTCGTGAGGGCGGCGACGACGGGACGGACCTGGGCGAGCCAGTCGGCGTACGCCGTCGGGTCGTCGTGCCTGCTGTCGAGGACGTAGTGGCCGCGAACCGTGGTGCCGCCGATCTCGGTCAGGACCGGTCGGAGCGTGAGCTCCGGGGCCAGCGCGTGCGCCGGTCCGGCGCCGAGCATCAGCGGCACGGCGACGCCGCTCAGCCCCTCGGTCGAGAATCTGTCGAGGAAGAGCTTCAGCAGGCCGGTGTACGTCGCCTTGTACGTCGGGCACGCCACCACGACCAGGTCCGCGGCACCGATCTGCTCGACCAGCGACGCCACCTCGGCGTCCTGCCAGTCGAGCAGCCTCCCGCCGAGCGTCGCCAGGTCGACCACGAGGTCGGCCTCCCGCCCCGAGAGCTCGCGGGCGACGTACGTCGCCGCCCCGAGGGTGCGGGAGGCCGGCTTGGGGTTGCCGACCACGACGGCAACGGTCACGAGACCACGCGCCCGGAGCCGAAGGGCACCGACGAGGACGACGTGGTCACGGGCGCCGGGTGCGTCCACAGGCCGCGCCGGGCGAGCTCGGGAAGCACACCCTCGCCGAACCAGTAGGACTCCTCGAGGTGCGGGTAGCCGGAGAGGACGAACTCCTCGATGCCGACCTCGGCGTACTGCTCGACCAGGTCGGCGATCTCGGAGAAGGAGCCGACCATCGCGGTCCCGGCACCTCCGCGGACCAGCCCGATTCCGGCCCACAGGTTGGGGTGGATCTCCAGGGAGTCCTTGCTGCCCGCGTTGAGGTCGAGCATCCGGCGCTGGCCCACGGACTCGCTTCGCTTGAGCCCCGACTGCACCTTCGCGATCTGCTCCTCGCTGATCCCCGCGAGGAGACGGTTGGCCTCGCCCCAGGCGGCCTCGGACGTGTCGCGGGCGATCGTGTGCAGCCGGATGCCGAACCGCACCTGGCCCTCGCGGCCCTCGTCGGCCGCGAGCTTGCGGACCCACTCGACCTTCTCGCGGACCGCCTCCGGTGGCTCGCCCCAGGTCAGGTAGACGTCGACGTGCTTTGCTGCGACCTTGCCGGCCGCCTCGGACGAGCCGCCGAAGTAGATCTCGGGCAGCGGGTCGGGGAGCTGGTCGAGGACGGCGTCCTCGACGCGGTAGTACTTGCCGTCGAAGTTGACGGTCTCGCCGGTCCACAACGACCTGACGACGTGCAGGAACTCGTCGCAGCGCTCGTAGCGGCCCTCCTTGTCCAGGAAGTCGCCGTACATCCGCTGCTCGTGCGACTCCCCGCCGGTGACGACGTTGAGGAGCAGCCGGCCACCCGAGAGGTTCTGGAAGGAGCCGGACATCTGAGCGGACAGGAACGGCGAGGTGAGGCCGGGCCGGAAGGCGACCAGGAACTTCAGGCGCTCCGAGAGGCTGCTGATCATCGCCGTGGAGACCCAGGCGTCCTCGCACCAGGCGCCGGTGGGCGTCAAGGCGGCCTCGAAGCCGAGCTGCTCGGCACTGCGGGCGATCTGCCCGAGGTAGGGCACCGAGGCGGGCCGGCCCGAGGCGCCGGCGCTCACGCCGTGCCCGCCGGCGACGACCTGCCGGCCGTCGCCGCCGTTGGTGGGCAGGAACCAGTGGAACTTGAGCTGGTCGGTCATGACATCTCCTCCGAGTCAGAGCTGGCCGTGGTTGGGCGGCAGGGTCCCCTCGAGCGCATAGCGCCCGAGGTGGCGGACCTTCCAGGCCGCCGGGTCGTGCAGGGTGTGCGTGCGTGCGTTCCGCCAGTGCCGGTTCAGGTTGAGCGAGTCCAGCGCGGAGCGGGTGCCGCTGACCTCGAAGAGCCGGCTCGCCGCATCGACCGAAGCCGACGTGGTCGCCGCGCGGGCCGCGGCGACAGCGAGACTGGCGGCGCCTGCGGTGTCGACCGTCAGGTCGGCGTCCGCCCGGTCGATCGCGCGGCCGGCCTCGGCCACCAGCGCCTCGGCACCGCGGACGGCGAGCTCGAGCTCCCCGAAGGCCTGGACGACGGTCGGGTCATCGGCGTGTCGTTCGATCCCGAGCTCCGCGATCGCGTCGGGGTACGGCCGGCTCCTGGTGGTCACGAACTCGGCAGCTTCGGCGACGGCGGCCCGCGCGATGCCGGCGTCGATCGCGGCGTGCAGCACCTGGGCGAAGGCGCCGTAGGTCTGGGGCCCGTCGAACGTGAGGTGCCACGGCGTCACGCGGTCCTCGGGCACCCGCACCTCGTCGAGGCGCACGGTGCCGCTGGCCGTGGTGCGCTGGCCCATCCCCTCCCAGTCGTCGACGACCGAGACCCCGACGGCTCGGCGCTCGACCCAGGCCACGTGCATGGGGCCGTCGTCGCCGAGGTGGGCCAGCACGGGGATCCAGTCGGCGAGCAGCGCGCCCGTGGCATAGCCCTTCTCACCGGACAGGACCCAGCCGCCGGCGGCCGGGCGGAGCGTGGTGCGGAAGTCGCGGACGTGCTTGGTCCCGATCTCGGACTGGGCGTTGCCGAACCGCTTGCCGGCCAGCACCTCGCCGAAGAAGAACGCCTGCTGCGCGGGCGTGCTCGCGTGGCGCAGCGCGTTGACGTAGACGAAGTGGCTGTGCGGGACCTGCGCGACGCTCGGGTCGCCGGCCGCGAGCAGCCGGAACACCTCGGCCAGTGTCTCGGCCGACAGGTTCGCTCCGCCGTACGCCGCGGGCACCGTGACGGCGAGCAGTCCCGACTCGGACAGCTCGTCGAGCTCGGCGACCGGGAGCACGCGGTCGGCGTCGCGCTCCGCGGCGCCTTTGGCGAAGCGCTCACCGAGGTCGGCCGCCACGGCGACCGCCTCGGGAGCAGTGAGGAGAGGAACCGACATCAGACCCGCTCCAGCTCCAGAGCCTCGAGCTCCCGCACGATCGGCAGCACCTCGCGGCCGAAGTACTGGACGTCCTCGTGGAAGTGCAGGAAGCCGAGCAGGAAGAGGTTCCCGCCGACCCGCTTGTACTCGAGCATCCGGTGAGCGATCTGCTCCGGAGTCCCGATCAGGCCGGTGCGGAACCCGTCGTTGTACTGGACCAGGTCGGCGAACTCCGAGTCCTGCCACATGCCCTTCTTGTCGCCCGTCGACTGGCCTGCCTGCTTGACCGCCGACCCGAAGCCCTCGACGGCCTCGTGGTCGGCCTTGTCGATGATCTCGCGCAGCACGTCGCGCGCCTCGTCCTCGGTGTCGCGACCGATCAGGAAGCCGTTGACACCGAACCGCACGTGGCCAGCGCGGCCGTTGACCGCGGCGACGTCGCTGACGTCGCGCACCTGCTCGGCGATGCCCTCTGGCGAGTTTCCGTTCATGAAGTACCAGTCGGTCACCCGGCCGCCCATGCCGCGGGCATCGGTGGAGTTGCCGCCCATGAAGATCTCGGGGTGCGGGCGACCCGGCACGTCGTACGGCTTCGGCTTGAGGTCGAAGTCGTGCAGCCGGTAGAAGTCCCCGGTGAGCTCGGCGTGCTCGCTGGTCCAGATCTCACGCAGGTAACGGATGAACTCCTCGGACCGGCGGTAGCGCTCGCCGTGCTCGAGCCACGGCTCGCCGAGCTTGGTGAACTCGTCCTTGAACCAGCCGCTGACCACGTTCACGCAGAAGCGGCCCTTGGTGTACTGGTCCGAGCTGGCGACGAGCTTGGCGAGGACGCCCGGCTGCCAGAGCCCTGGGTGGACCGCGGCGATCACCTTCAGGCGCTCGGTCGCCAGGGCGATGGCGAGGCTGATCGAGGTCGACTCGTGCTGGTAGGCCGCGCCGTACCCGGCCATGTAACGCACCTGGGACAGTGCGTAGTCGAAGCCGTTGGCCTCCGCCAGGCGGCCGAGCTCGACGTTGTAGTCGAGGCTCCAGTCGGTGCGCTGCTCGATCTTGCTGACCACCAGGCCGCCACTCACGTTGGGCACCCAGTAGGCGAACTTCAGGGGCTCGTGGGCCCGGGGGTTGGTGGGCGTGCTCATCGCAACTCCTCTAAGACGGGTATGTGCATCAGATTGCTTGACTATGGTGCTCCGTGCAAGGCGGAACGGGTCATTACGGCGTCGGAACCATCGACGGGGTGAAAGGCAGGGCCTTGCACCTGGGGGTTCCACCCGTGGCCGATCGTGCAATACTTTGTCTAGTAATCTAGTTCGTTTTATACCTATACCCTAGACCGCGACCTGCGCATCCCGAACGGATCCGCCGACGGGGTGCTCGGGATCGCCTGTCATCGAGTCGCGAACGACCAGAGGAGACCGCGGTGCGGATCGAGCAGTTGGAGTACGTCGCTGCGGTGACGATGCACGGCTCATTGCGTCGAGCCAGCGAGCGGCTGCACATCTCCCAGCCCGCGCTCAGTGAGGCGGTGAGCAAGCTGGAGCGCGAGCTGGGCGTCACGCTTCTCGACCGGCGCCGCTCGGGAGCGCGGATCAGCCGCCAGGGCCAGGACCTGCTCCAGAACATGGTCGAGGTGCTGGAGGCGGTGGACCGGCTCAAGGTGTCCGCCGGTGACCAGCACACCGCGAGCCGGACGGTGCGGATCGGCACTGTCAACGCCGCGACGTCGACCCTGCTGGTGCCCGCGGTCCGCTCCTTCCAGGACAGCGTTCCCGGCACGACCGTCGAGATCCTCAACATCCAGCAGGCCGAGATCCATCAGAGTCTCATCGAGGGGTCCCTCGACCTCGGGCTGGTCAACGTGCTCGGCGGGGACGAACCGGTCCTGCACCTCGTCGGGACCGACCTGTTGCACGGGCGCCCGATCGTGGTGCTCCCTGCCGGTCATCCGCTGGCAGCGGGTGACGAGGTGACCATCGAGCAGCTCCGCGAAGAGCGGTTCGTGGCCATGCGGGCCGGCTACCTCATGCACCGGTTCGTGCACCGCCTCTTCGGGAGCGAGATGCCACGGACGACGCACACCACCGACGGCGCCGAGATGGGCAAGCTGATGGTCGCCGAGGGGCTGGGCGTCACCGTGCTGCCCGACTACAGCGTGATCGGGGACCCGCTCGAGCGGGCCGGGCTGATCACCACCCGCCCGATCGCCGGAGACAGGACCCGCGTCACCCTCGAGCTCCAGCAGCGGAAGACCGACCACGTGCCCGCCGCGGTGCGCGAGCTGCATGCTGCCCTGGTCTCCCATGCCAGGACAGCCGTCGCCTGACCCTGGTCAGCTCGCCGATACCGGTGCGAGCTGCCCCGACAGGTTCGGGTCGTCGTTGCTCGCGAGGTACTGCTGCACCCTGGGGTCGAAGAAGACCTTCTTGAGCTTGGCGACCTGCGGGTCGTCGAGGTACTGGGTGCCGACCACGAGCTGGCCCGCGAACTCCTTGGGAGCGTCCGGCGCGTAGATCTGGTCCTTGTCCGGCGTCCCGGCGTCGACGAACGACATGTTGTAGTCGATCACCGCGTCCACCGAGTCGAGGGTGCGCGGGCCGGCGCCGTACTCCATGTAGGTGAACTTGTAGCCGCCGGGGTTGGCGGCGATGTCGCTCTCGGTGGCCGCCCACGGGTCGACGCCGTCCTTGAAGGTGAGCTTGCCGGCCCGCTGGAGCATCCACAGCGCCTGCGCCGTGTTCGCCGGGTCGTTCAGGAGCGCGATCGTCGCGCCCTGCGGCAGCTCGTCGATCGACGCGAACCTGCTGGAGTACATCGAGTAGGACCACTGGAAGACCGGGCCCAGGGCGGTGAGCTTCATCCCCGTGGAGTCGGTGACCTGCGCCAGCCAGTGCTTGTGCTGGTAGATGTTCGCGATGTACTTGCCGTCGGCGGTGGCCTGGTCGAGCTGGTTGCCGTCCTCGATGCCGGCCCCCTTGATCGTCACGCCGTAGTCGGGCGCGATCTCCGTGTTCAGGTACTCGAGAAACGCCTGCTCGGAGGCGGAGCTGGCTTGGAAGGCGATCGTGAAGTCGTTGGAGAACTGACTGCCGGCGACGGACTTCTGGTCGTCGCCGGTGAAGCGGAGCACGAGGGCGACGGCGACGGCGAGGACCACGGCACCGACGATGGCCGGGACCAGCCAGCGACGGCGCCCACCGCCCAGGTCGATGTCGTCGTGCTCGGCTTCGGTCCGGGTCTGGGAGCCCGAGGGCTGCTGGGTGGTGGACATGGCGGTTCCTTTCGAGATGCGCCGGGGTGTCCGGGCGCGACAGGGGTGACGGTCGGAGAACGGGTCAGTGGGTGAGAGCGCGGACCACCCGGTCGCCGCTGAACTGGATGGCCTGGACCAGCACGACCAGGAGCACGATGCAGGCGATCATGATGCTGTTGTCGAAGCGCCGGTAGCCGTAGTTCACGGCGAGGTAGCCGATCCCGCCGGAGCCGATCGCGCCGGCGATCGCCGAGTACTCGATCATCGCGATCACGTTGAGGGTCAGCCCCGCCGCGAGCCCCGGAAGTGCCTCGCGGAGCTGGATGCCGGACATGATCTGCCATCTGCTGGCCCCGGTGGCGAGCCCGACGTCGAGCAGGTCTCGGGGCACTTCGCGGACCGCGTTCTCGGTGAGCCTGGCGAAGAAGGCGACGCCCGCCACCGACATCGGGATGATCGCCGCCTTGAAGCCGATCGTGGTCCCGAACACCAGCTTGGTGACCGGGATGATCGCGGCCATCAGGACGAGGAAGGGCAGGGACCTGCCCAGGTTCGCGACCCAGCTGATCGAGACGTGCACCGCGCGGTGAGGAGTCAGACCCAGGGGCGAGGTGTTGAAGATCAGCAACCCCAGGGGACCGCCGAGGAGCACGACGATCGTCATGACGACGGCGACCATCCGCGCGGTCTCGCCCAGGGCCGGGAACAGCAGGCCGGGCACGTCGGGCCATGGGGTGGCGATCAGGGGCGTCAGCGCGCTCATGCCGCGGGCTCCGCTTTGCGGCCGGTGGCCGAGACCGAACGAAGCCCCGCCGGGCCGGCCGGCTCGGCGACCACACCGTGGCCGCGGAAGAGCTCTGCCACCCGCTGCTCGTCCAGCCGAGGGTCGAGGCCGACGGTGAGTCGACCCACCGGGATCTGGGCGGACTCCTCGATCAGCGCGGCCAGTACGGCGACGTCCGAGCCCAGCGCCCGACTCGCCTCGGCGAGCCAGAACGGCGACACGTCCCCCTCGAGCCGCAGCCTCCACTGACGCAGGTTGGGCGCGGCCACGACCGGCGGCATGGGCAGCAGGGCGGTCGCGAGCGGGGAGTCGGAGCGGCGGACGATGTCGGCGACGCTGCCCTGCTCGACGATCCGGCCGTGGTCGAGCTGTGCCACGTGGTCCGCGATGCCCCGGACCACGTCCATCTCGTGGGTGATCACGAGGATGGTGACGCCGAGGTCGTCGCGCAGCTCCGTCAGGAGGGCGAGGATCGCCCGGGTCGAGTCCGGGTCGAGTCCGGACGTGGCTTCGTCGGAGAGCAGGACGGACGGCTTCAGCGCGAGGCTGCGGGCGATGCCGATGCGCTGACGCTGGCCGCCCGAGAGCTGCGACGGGTAGTGGTTGGCGCGGTGCAGCATCCCCACTCGTTCGAGCAGGTCGCCGACCCTTCGGCGTACCTCGTCGTCGACAAGCCCTTGGTGGCGCATCGGCAGAGCGTCGTTCTGCGCGGCGGTCAGCCGGCGCAGCAGGTTGGCCGACTGGAACACGGTGCCGATCTGCTGCCGAGCCCGCCGCAGCTCGCGGCCGGACAACGCGGCCAGGTCCGCACCGCTGACCGTGATGCTGCCGCTAGTGGGTCGCTCGAGCAGGTTCACGCAGCGGGCGAGGGTGCTCTTGCCGGCGCCGCTGGGTCCGACCACGGCTGCGATCCGACCGTCTTCGACACGGAGGTCGATGCCGTCGAGGACGGTCGTCGTCCCGTAGCACTTGGTCAGTCCGGAGATCTCGATCATGCGGGTCCCTGTCGTCGTGCCCTGTCGTCGTGGAGGCAATCTCGACTGACTTTATTGACTTAGATCAGAACGGCAAGCGACGCGCGTCACAAATCATGAACGGTTTCTCCGATGCCGACCTCGGTTCCACCGCCACGGGCGAAGTGCGCGCCGAGGTGGTCGGCGCTTCCGATGGCGCCCTCGGCAGGTCGGTGCATGCCAGCACTGTGCTTCCTCTCGCAAGTCGATAGTGTCGCTAGACATTAGCGAGTTGCGTGCCGGCGCGACCGACGACTGCCTGCCCAGGAGCACCCCATGAGCACCCAGACCCACGACCACATCGAGATCGGGGACGGCCCGGTTGCGACGAGCTCGCCGGTGCGGCCGGGCTCGCCCGAGCTGACCGCCCTGCTCGACCGGATCTCCGTCGACGCGGACGTGCGCGAGAGGGACCTGATCGCGCCGTTCGAGCAGATCGCGTGGGTGAAGCAGGCAGGCCTCGGTCGGCTCCGCGTCCCGGTCTCCGAGGGTGGTGGCGGGGCGAGCGTCCGGGAGTTCTTCGCCTCCCTCATCGCGCTGGCCGAGGCCGACTCCAACGTCGCCCACATCCTGCGCACGCACTACTGGTTCGTCGAGCAGCAGCTGGTCGCGGTCGACCCCGCCGCCCGGGCCAGGGGGCTCGCCATCATCACCGCCGACCAGCTGGTCGGCAACGGCTTCAGCGAGCAGAGCAAGCACGCCGTCGGGCTGCACTTCGACACCACGATCAGGCCGCAGCCCGGGGACGGCTACCGGCTCGACGGCGAGAAGTTCTACTCGACCGGCACGTTGTACTGCGACTACACGCAGATCTGGGCGTCGTCGGGCGAGCGCAGCATCGCCGGCGCGGTGGTGCCGATCGACCGGCACGGGGTCACTGTCGAGGACGACTGGGACGGATTTGGCCAGCGGCTCACCGGCACCGGCACGACCCGGCTGCGCGACGTGGTCGTGCACGAGGAGGAGTTCTTCGACCTCGGCGACCCCGACGACCAGCCGACCGGCTACATGGGCGCTTTCCTGCAGCTCTACCTGCAGGCCGTGACGGCGGGCATCCTGCGCAGCGTCCGCAACGACGCCGTCGCCCTGGTGCACCGACGGGCCCGCAACTTCAGCCACGCTGCCGCAGGCTCGGCCGCCGAGGACCGCCAGGTGCTGCAGGTCGTCGGCGAGATCTCCGCCGACGCGTTCGCGGCCGAGGCCGTCGTTCTCGCGGCCGCCGACGCCATCCAGGTGGCGTTCGACTCCGTCGTCGACGGTGCGCCTGCCCCGGCCCTGGCCGAGGCCGCCCAGCTCGCTGCCGCACAGGCCAAGATCGCGATCGACAGGTTCTCCTACGCCACGGCCGCGAAGCTCTTCGACGTCGGCGGCGCGTCGGCGACGCAGAGGATCCACAACCTCGACCGGCACTGGCGGAACGCCCGGGTCGCCTCCACCCACAACCCGACGTTCCTCAAGGCGTCCGCAGTGGGCGACCACCACGTCAACGGTGCGTCGTTCCCCGGCAACGCCTACTTCTGAGCCGAAGAGAACAGGAAGGAAACCTAGACATGTCATCCGTGGGACTGCTCTTCGTCGGAGCTGTGCTGTTCGTCAACGGCCTGCTCTTCCTCGGCCAGGTCGACGCCAAGACCGCCGGCGTCTTCAACCTCTTCGTCGGTGCCCTGCAAACCGCGATCCCGTTCTACCTGATCGCGACTGCCGACACTCCTGACCAGATCCTGGCCGCCGCCGGCATCTTCATGTTCGGCTTCACCTACCTCTACGTCGGCATCAACAGCCTCGCCGGCTTCGAGGGCAACGGCCTCGGGTGGTACTCCGCCTGGGTCTCGTTGATGGCCGCCGGATTCGGGGTCACCAACATCGTTCGCTTCGACGACCTCGCCTCCGGGCTCCTGTGGTTGCAGTGGTCGGTGCTGTGGGGGCTGTTCTTCGTCGTGATCGGGCTCGGCAAGGCCCAGTGGACGACCCTGGCCGGGTGGCTGACGCTCGTGATGGCCTTCACCACCTGCACGGTGCCTGGCTTCGTCTACCTCCTCGGCGAGACGGTGCCCGCCTGGGTCGTCGCAGCGTCGATCGCCGTGACCGCGATCGCGTTCGCGCCGCTGGCGATCCGGGTGGCGACGGGCCGCCACGCACCACAGACCACGCTGGAGCTCGATGAGACGGCTCCGGAGCCGGTCCTCGTCCATTCCTGAGCCCTTACTGTCACTTCCGCCGGCGGCCCGGGCGGCCGTCCAGGTCAGCGGATGCCATCAGGCACTGGGCGGGTTCCACACGGCACTCATCCGGCTTCCGTCCGGGCCTTTCGGCGGTGGCTGGACGGGCGCATGCTGCGTCGCGATGATCGCCGGGCCCGAGACCCAGGCGCCCGCGGTCGGATGGCGGTTCGTGGCGCTGTACGCGGCGGCGTACATGAGCACCAGCCTGGTGTTCATCGCGCCGCTGCTGGTGACCCTGGCCCTGAAGGTGGACACCCTGGTGTCGGACCGCGCGGCGCCGGGCCGCCTGGCCCTGGTGGTCGGGGTCGGTGCGTTGGTCTCGTTGTTCGCGAACCCGTTCTTCGGACGGCTGAGCGACCGGACCACGTCGAGGCTCGGCCGGCGCCGGCCATGGATGGTCATCGGCCTGGTGGGCGGGACATTGGGGATCCTGGTGGTGGCTCTCGCACCGAACATCGCCATGGTGGTCATCGGCTGGTGCGTGGCCCAGCTGTTCTTCAATGCGTTGCTGGCAGCACAGGTGGCGGTGCTGCCCGACCAGGTGCCACCGCGGTGGCGAGGCCTGGTGTCCGGCGTCCTGGGGACGTGCGTGCCGATCGCATCGGTGTCCGCGACGTTCCTGGTCGACCTGTTCTCGGGGCACCAGCTCGCGATGTTCCTGGCGCCGTGCGTGGTCGGAGGGTCCTTCATCCTGCTCTTCGCCGCCACGCTGGACGATCACCGCCTTCTCGTCGCGGACAAGCCGGCCTGGTCGCTGCGCGAGCTCGTGGGCAGCTTCTACTTCAGCCCGAGGAGGAGCCCGGACTTCGCGTGGGCGTTCCTCAGCCGTTTCATGTTCGTCCTCGCCTACGCCATGTTGGTCACCTACCAGGCCTACTACCTGCTGCACCGGCTCGGCAGCGCGAAGGGTGACGTCCCCCACCAGATCTTCCTCGGCACCCTTGCCCAGACGGCCTTGGTGGTGATCGTCTCCCTCCTCAGCGGCCGGCTCTCCGACCGCACCGGCCGACGGAAGGTCTTCGTCGTCACCGCGTCCGTCACCTACGGCCTGGCGCTGTTCGTCGTGGCCGCGGCCACGGACGTCAACGGCTACCTCGTCGGCATGGCGCTCAGCGGGATCGGGTTCGGCATGTACTTCGCGGTCGACCTCGCGCTGGTGGCCGACGTGCTGCCCGACGAGAAGAGCACCGCCAAGGACCTCGGGGTGCTGAACTTCGCCGCTGCCCTGCCCTTCTCCGTGGCCCCCGCGATCGCGCCGGTGGTGCTGGCGATCGGCGACGGCAGCTACGCCGCGCTGTACGTCGTGGCCGGGGTCTGCGCGATCCTCGGAGCGACCGCCATCCTCCGCGTGCGCGGCGTCCGGTGAGCCTCAGCGGCAGACTCGCGCGCGCTACCCGACTCCCAAAGGGGAGAGTGCGTTGGGGCGAACCAGCGCGGACGCCAGATGCGTGGTCTCTCGCGGACATACGAGGCGCACCTCGGCGCCGCCCTCGCGACCACGGCGCGCGACGATCCGGCCCCCTCGCCACTCGACCGCATCGCGCACCAGGGACAGGCCCAGCCCCGTCTGGGAGCGCGGGTCGCTCACGAGGGGAGCATCTGGCATGTCCGTGCTCGCTGCGTTGATGGACGAGACCTGGTCCGCAGTGAATCCCGGGCCCGAGTCCGCGACTCCGATGACGTACTTGTCGTGCTCGACCCAGCCGAAGACCCGGACCACGTCCCCCGGCTCGGTGTACCTCAAGGCGTTCTCGATCAGTGTGTCGACGCAGGCGTGCACCCGGTCGGCGTTCGCCTTCTGGATACCGAGAGACGTCTCGATCCGCCAGTTGCGGTCGGCCACCACTCGCCAACGCTCCAGGATCCCGCGGAGCATCTCGTCCAGCTCGATGGGCATCAACGGCAGGTTCTCGTGGGAACGAATCAGTCGGAGGAGCCGATCGACGGCGCGCGAGGAGCGGTCCAGCTCTTCACGGACGATGCCCAGGTCGTCATGGGCAGCGGGCGGGAGCTGTTGACCCCGCAGCAGGTCGACGTACCCTCCCGCGATCGCCAGAGGGGTCCGCATCTCGTGGGACACCGTCCGGACCAGCCGCTCCCGGCGTGCCATCTGGGCCTGATCACGCTCGAGGAGCCGGCTCACCCTCGTGATGGCCAGGTTGCGGCGGCCGATGTGCCAGAGCACCAGCATGAGCAGAATGGCCATCAGGGGGATCTCGGTGGTCTCCTCCCAGGCGATGACGCCGTCCGCAGCCCGGGAGACCAGGACCGCCCCGGTGCCCAGGGTGTAGCCGCCCAACGTGAGGACCGATCGACGGTGGGACCAGACGTCGAACCCCGCGGCCAGTCCCAGCCCTGCGTAGCCGAGGTGGTAGGGGATGGTCTCCTGCCCCGGGAGCAGGAACATCGCGACGATGCAGAGGAGAGCCCAAGCGATGAAGGGCCAGAAGAGCCGCCCCTCCAGCTTCATGAGGCTTCGGCGACGAAGCAGTAACCGACCCCACGCACCGTCTCGATGGGGAGGTCGCACAGCTTGTTCCGCAGCCTGCGCACCGCGACCTCCACCACGTTGCTGCCGGGGTCGAAGTCCAGGCCCCACACGTCGTGGAGCAGCTCGGTCTTGCGGCAGACGCGCCCGTGGCGATACATCAGATGGGCAAGCAGTGTGAACTCGCGCTCGGCGAGAACCTCTTCGCGGTTGTCCATGCGCACCCGGCGCCGGTCGAGGTCGAGCCTCACGCGGCCGGCCTCGAGGATCCGCGGCCCCACCAGCATCTTCGATCCGCCCTTGCCGCGCAGATGCAGTCGGGTGCGCGCGAGGAGCTCGGCGAGATGGAAGGGCTTGGCGACGAAGTCCGCCGCCCCCCTCTCCAGTGCCGCGACCCGGGCACCCACGTCGGCGATGCCGCTCAGGACGATGACCGCCGGTGGATGTGGATCCTGGTTCACCGACTCCAGGACAGCGAGCCCGTCCATGCCGGGCATGACCAGGTCCAGCAACACGAGGTCGGCACGGTGCGCGGCCAGCTGGCGTACCGCATCGTTGCCGTCCGCGGCTTCGGTGACCTCATGGCCTTCCCCCGCCAGCGCTCGCGAAAGGAAAGTCCGCACCCGTTCCTCGTCGTCGACCACAAGTACGCTGCTCATACGCCGCCCCCCGACGTCGTGGCCGTCGGGGTCCCCGCGTGATTTGTCATCGGGGTCCCGGATGGCAGTTCCATGATGTCCGGCGCCCGAGTCGGACCGTCACTGTCAGGTTCCTTTAAGATTCGGCCCCTGCACATAGCCCGAAGGGGGCACTCCGCAGTGGCCCAGACGGGCACCGTGCGCGGGGGGATGACGGGTTCATGACGGGCACCTGACGGACGCCGTACGCCGACCGCACCCGGAACTGACCGTCTCGTGAAGTCTGCGCGACCAATGTGGTCTCAGGATGGCGATCTCGTCGGCGCGGTCCGACGGTTGGGTCAAGTGGATGGCGCCCGCCGGTCCACCGGTGTGCTTGCGGAGGAGGTCCCGTGGCCCAGGCGCCTGCCCCAGGTCCTCCACGCAAGGGAACGGGCTCGACATCATCTCGGGGGAGTCCGTTCCGTCCACGGCGCCAGCGGCTGGCTCCGCTCATGATCGCGGCCCTGTTCGGGGCTGCCGGGACGGCTGCCCTCCTCAATCCGCCGGCGAGCCCGTCACCGATTTCCAGCGCGCGTCCTGCGCCTGCGCGGCCCCAGTTGCCTTCTGTCCCACAGGGTTTCGACCCGCCGGCTTCGGTGCACGAGGACAACCCGCCCGGCGGGTCCGTGGGTCTGCGCGTCGTGCCCGCGGCGACCTCGGGCAGCGAGGGAATGCCCCCAGCCCGAGCGCTGGAGGCCTACCAGCGCGCTGCCACGGTCCTGGAAGACGCCGACCCGGCATGCGGGCTCTCCTGGCCGCTGCGGGCGGCCATCGGCAGCATCGAGTCGGACCACGGCCGCGTCGACGGCACCGTGCTGGCTCCCGATGGTGTGGCACACCCTCC
>JAWWPK010000011.1:0-2827 GCA_033854925.1 Nocardioidaceae bacterium
GACGTCCGACAGCTCTACTGGCCCGCCCCATCGCAACCAGACCGCCAGATCAGCGGCGCCTGAGCCGCCGCTCCCACCACCCGCACCTTCGCGCCCCCGGCACGTCGCCGTGGCGAAGCCATCCCAAAATCCGCCTGCACCTGACTGGAGGAGTTGCCGTGAGCACCACGATCGACCCGACCGAAGAAGTCCACGAGTACGACGAGTTCGACGAGTTCGACACCGCGCCGATCGGCGCCTGGACGGAGCCGCACGAGTTCATCGTCGACCGGATGCGGCTGCAGGCCTACGCCCGCGCCACCAACGACACCGTGCCGGCGCACCTGTCAGGTGACCTGGCGAGCCCCATCTTCAACGTCGTCCCCGCCTTCAAGGTGATCGCGCCGTTGACCGAGGACATGCCGCCGCCGGCCAAACGGATGATGGGGCTGCACGGCGAGCAGGACTTCCGCTTCCACCGCCCCATCGAGGCCGGGATGCACCTGTTCACCAAGGCCTTCCCGCTCGGAGTCGTCCCCCACTCGACCGGGTCGACGATCACGGTCAAGGGCGTCACGTCGACCGCCGACGGTGACCCGGTCGTGACCCAGTTCGTCACAGTGTTCATCCGGACCGCGATCGCACGCGAGGCCGTGGGGGATGGCCCTCCCCCACGAGAGGTCCATCGCGAGGCCGTGCCGCTGGTGTCGGTCAGTGAGGCGTTCGACGTCGACCAGACCTTCCGCTACATGGGCGCGTCGGGGGACACCATGCCGCTGCACTCGGACACGACGTTCGCCCGGCAGTTCGGTCTGCCCGGGATCATCCTGCACGGCAACTGCACCCTCGCGTTCGCCACGAAGGCCCTGCTGGAGCAGACCTGCGACAACGACGTACGCCGACTCAAGCGCCTGGCGGTGCGCTTCAGCCGATGGGTGACACCGGACGAGACCCTCACGACCCGCATCTACCGCGCGGGCAAGGTCGACGGCCGCGACGTCTACGGCTTCGAGACCGCGGTTGACGGCGGCGCGCTCTGTCTCTCGGACGGCCTCATCGAGGTTGCGCCCTAGCTCGCACGAAGCCTCGGCGACCTCGGGCCGCCCCATCACATCGATTTCGGGCCGCCGACCGGCGGGCCAACAACAGAGGAGAGTTCAGATGAGCGTGTTGGAGACAACTGGAAGCCGCTTGCGCGGGGTGCACTCGAGCTGGCGGGTCGTGGATTCCGCCGCACTGCTCATGCGCGCAGTGCTCGGGTTCGTGTTCGTGGGCCACGGCGCCCAGAAGCTGTTCGGCTGGTTCGGCGGAGGGGGCATCAGCGGTACCACGGACTTCTTCACCTTCATCGACGTCCCGGCCCCGCACCTCATGGCGGTGGTCGTCGGGCTCACCGAGTTCTTCGGTGGACTCCTCCTCATCGCCGGCCTGCTGACGGTTCCGGCCAGCCTGGCGCTGGTCCTCGACATGGTCGGGGCCATCGCGACGTTCAACCATGCGCACGGGTTCTTCGTGGAGTCGCCGGAGGGTGGCTGGGAGCTCAACTTCGTGCTGATCGGCCTGCTCGGAGCGCTGGCACTGGTGGGTGCGGGCAGCTGGAGCGTCGACCAGGCCATCGGGCTGGGCCGGGGCAGGGCAGTCGCCACCTCAGGAGCTGCGAACAAGCAGGGCGCCGGCAGCCATCAAAACATGTGACAAACTCTTGACGATCGCGTAACAGACGTACTACGCTCGCACTGTTCATCCTCGGGATCGACACCACCCGACCACCAGAACCGTGACGTATCCGACCGGTATTGCAAAGGACTGAACCCATGGTTGTTTCACGACTCCTCACCCGGCGCGTCCTCGCAGTCAGCGCCACTGCCGTCGCCGCGATGGCACTCGCCGGCTGCGGAGGCTCCAGCGCCGGCTCCACGGACGACAAGGCCGGCAACATCGCAGTCGGCAACGGACCCTTCCTCTCGAACGCCGATCTGCACCTGGCCGACAGCAAGGGCTACTTCAAGGACGCGGGGCTGAAGGTCGACATCAAGGTGTTGACGGCCGGCAGCGACGCCGTTCCCCAGCTGCTCAACAACAGTCTCCAGTTCGCGGCGGTCGACGTGGGCACCGCGATCACCGCGGTGGGCCAAGGTCTGCCGATCGAGATCGTCGCTCCCAACACCGTCGGGAGCCCCGGCGAGTTCGGATATGGCGGCGTGCTCGTCTCGCCGGCGTCCGGCGTCACCTCGCCGGAGGGGCTGGTGGGGAAGACCGTGGCCGTCAACCAGATCGGTGGGACGGCGATGATCCTGACCGAGGCCTCGCTCGCGGCCTACGGCGTGGACCCGACGAAGGTCAAGTTCACCGAGGTGCCACCCCCGCAGCTGGTGACCACCCTGGTCGAGGGACAGGCGGACTCCGCGGTCCTGGGCGAGCCGGGAGTCACGGCCGCGATGGCCGCGGGGATGACGCACCTCTTCAACCCCGAGGAGAACACGATCCCCGGCGTCGCGACCTTCGTCTACATCACGAGCAAGGACTTCGCGAGCAAGCACCCCGACGTGGTGAAGTCTTTCACCAGCTCGCTCCTCAAGGGACACGTGTTCGCCAACGCCAACCCGGACGAGGTTCGCACGATCGCCGGGAAGTCGACCGAGGTGCCGCCCGAGCTGCTCGCGAAGGCGACCCTCCCGACGTTCGGTGAGAAGGCCGTGGAGCCGCAGGAGATCGACACCTGGATCGCGCTGCTCGAGAAGTACGGCGACCTCGACAAGGCGAAGGCGCCGAGCGCGGCCTCCGTCCTCGGCCAGTAGGTTTGCCGCAAATGACCGACAGTGTCGTCGGTGTGCCGCCGAGGGCGAAC
>JAWWPK010000012.1:0-18447 GCA_033854925.1 Nocardioidaceae bacterium
TCTACCTCACCGAGCTCAACAAGCTCGGCGGCCAGGTCAAGCTGCTCGACCCGCATCGCGTGATGATCGAGGGCCCCACGCACTTCTCCGGTGCCGAGATCGTCTGCCCGCCGGCGCTGCGCCCGGCAGTGGTCATCCTGCTGGCGATGCTCGCCTCCAAGGGCACCTCGGTGCTCCGCTCGACGTACGTCATCCACCGCGGCTACGAGGACCTCGCCGAGCGCCTCAACGAGCTGGGCGCCAACATCGAGCCGTTCCGCGACATCTAGATCCACTGCTTGCCTTCCTGCTTGCGCGGGGCGGCCGCGCGCGTAGCAGACCGACACCCGCCGTCAAGGATGCCTTCGGCACCGCGCGCGGCGCCTGCGGCGTCCTTTACTGCGAGTCCCGGTCGGTCTGCTAGTACGGCGCGACAAAGGCGGGCTCCGCCCGCCGCCGCATGCGCGGCCGCCCCTGGGACCCACCGGTCACCTGAGGCGCTCTGCTACCACTCCTGCAGCAACCCCTGCACTTCTGCACCGAGATCTCGGTGCAGAAGCGCATGACTCGCTGTAGGAGTGGGACAGGTGGTGTTCGTGGGGTGCCCGCGCCTGCAACGGCGCGGCGAAGCCCGCCGTTGTGCGCCGTAGCACCCGATCGCGCGAGGCTCGCAGTCAAGGACGCCGAAGGCGCCGCGCAGCGGACGGGCGAAGCCCGGTCCTTGACGGCGAGACGCGATCGGGTAGGCGCGCGGGCACCACACAAGTGGTGACTCAGCCGAAGAGGGTCTCCACCCAGGCCTTGGCCGGCGGCTTGGCGGCCGGCGGGGCGGTCATCTCGGCGGTGATGCGTGGCATCGGCATGGTGTGCTGGCCGGCGTGGCGGTGCCAGTCCTGCTCGGCCTCGACCAGGCTGCCCAGGTCCGCGCGGCGCAGGAACACGCCGTGGCCGTCGGGACAGGCGTTGATCTCGCCGTCGCCGAGAGGGCGAGCATCCATGGTCGTTCCGCACACCGGGCAGTCGAGGGCAGCGTCCGCGTCCATACGTCGAACTTAGCGCGCCCGCGAGTCGGCGCTCAGGACGCTCGCCGCCGCCGGACGGCTCGGCCATACTGCACAGCGTGACGGCGCCGATGACGGGGTTCGCCTACCTCGACGAGGTGGCGGGCGACCCCGGCGGAGTGCTGGCGTTCGCCCATCGGGGTGGCGCCTACCACCCGGAGATCGAGGGGCTCGAGAACACCATGGCGGCGTTCAAGCACGCCGTCGCGCTCGGCTACGACTACCTCGAGACCGACGTGCACGTGACCAAGGACGGCGTGCTTCTGGCCTTCCACGACGCGGTGCTCGACCGGGTGACCGACCTCGAGGGCGCGATCGCCGACCTCTCCTTCGAGGAGGTGCGCCAGGCGCTGGTCGGCGGCCGCGAGCAGGTGCCGACGCTGGCCCAGCTCTTCGACGAGTTCCCCAGGGCGCGGTTCAACATCGACCTCAAGTCCGAGGGCGCCGTCTCCGCGCTGGCCGAGTTCATCGAGGAGCGCGAGGCTTGGGACCGGGTCCTGGTGGGCTCGTTCAGCCCGCAGCGTCTCGCCGAGTTCCGCAGGCTCACCGAGCACCGCGTCGCCACGTCCGCTACGCCGGTCGAGGTCGCCATCTTCCGCTTCGTGCCCAGCGCACGACTCGCGGACTGGCTCACCCACAAGCGGGTGGCCGCCCTCCAGATCCCCAACAAGCGCGGGCGCTGGACCATCGCCAGTCCCGGGCTGGTACGCCGTGCGCATGCGACGGGCAAGCACGTGCACGTATGGACCGTCGACGACCCCGAGGAGATGAGGGAGCTCCTCGACCGGGGCGTCGACGGCCTGTTCACCGACCGGACCGACCGGCTCAAGGACGTGCTCACCGAGCGCGGCCTCTGGAGGGACTGAGCATGTCCGCAGCGACCACGGAGTTCGCCGACCTGGGTCCGCTCAACCGGGCCAGGGAGCAGAAGGCGTGGTACTGGTACGACTGGGCCAACTCGGCCTACTACACGACGGTCCTGTCGGTGCTGTTCGCGCCGTACATGATCACTGTCGCCGGCCGGGCGGCAGGCTGCGGCGACAGCGCCGACGACACCTGTGACAAGACCGTCAGCGTGCTCGGGATCAACGTCGCGGCGGGCTCCCTTCCGTTCTACCTGACGAGCGCGGCCACCCTCCTCAGCGCGGTGATCCTGCCCGTCGTCGGTGCCATGGTCGACCGCTCGGGCCGCAAGAAGCTGCACATGGCCGGCTTCGCGTGGGCAGGCGCAGCCTGCGCTTCGCTGCTCTTCTTCATGCAGGGCGAGAGCTGGCAGCTCGCAGCGGTCGCGATCATGCTCAGCAGCGTGCTTGCCGGGTGCTCCCTGGTGAGCTACTACGCGATCCTGTGCGACATCTCGACCGAGGAGGAGCGGGACCGAGTGTCGTCTCGCGGCTGGGCGTTCGGCTACCTCGGCGGCGGGCTGTTGCTACTCGTGAACCTGGCCATCGTGCTCGGGCATGACGCCGTGGGTGTCGACAAGGAGCTGGCCGTCCGGCTGTCGCTGCTCTCGGCTGCCGTCTGGTGGGCCGGCTTCACGATCATCCCGTTCATGAGGCTGCGCAACCGCGAGCCCCTGCACGTCGTGGAGCAGGGCGGTGGACTGCTGGCGCGCAGCTTCGGGCAGCTGTTCGCGACGGTCAAGGAGCTCCGCAACTACCCGATGACGATGACGTTCCTGGTCGCCTACGTGTTCTACAACGACGGGATCCAGACGGTGATCTACGCCGCGTCGACGTACGGCTCCAAGCAGCTGAAGTTCGGCGACTCGGTCCTGATCGCGACGATCCTTCTGATCCAGTTCGTCGCATTCGGGGGCGCGCTGTACTTCGGACGGCTGGCTTCGAAGTACGGCGCCTACAAGGCGATCCTCTGGGGCACCTTCGCGTGGATGGTCATCGTGGTCGTCGCGATGTTCCTGCCCGCCAGGAACGTCGCGTTCTTCCTCGCCGTCGGCGTCGCCATCGGTGTCGTGCTCGGTGGCACCCAGGCGCTGTCGCGGTCGTTCTTCAGCCTGCTCATCCCCCGGGGTCGTGAGGGCGAGTACTTCGCGCTCTACAACGCCTTCGAACGAGGGACGTCGTGGTTCGGCGTGCTGCTCTTCGGCCTGGTCTTCCAGGTCACCGGCTCCTACCGCCCGGCGATCGTGAGCCTGATCATCTTCTTCATCCTCGGGGCGATCTTCCTGATCCGGCTGGATCCGGAGCGCGGCATCGCGGAGGCCGGGAACGCCGTGCCGACGACCCTCTAGCGGGTAGTCACGGCCTTCTGCACCTCCGAACGGCGTGTCGGGTGCCGAACAGCGTGACTACCCCCGCCGATGTGACAGGGTGTGCCTGACGCGCCCATCGGCGAGTCATCGCCAGGAATCGTGGGAATCTTGGCAGGCTGGGTACCGTTATCCCTTCAGAGAGCAATCTGTCAACGGGCTCGGCAGCGAACCTTTTGCTGTTACGAACCGTCTCTCTACCTGCACGGGGACAACAGACCATCAGTTTGGAGGTGCCTTCATGGCGGAGCGCACGCTACGCGGGGCGCGGCTGGGAGGCCAGAGTTTCGAGGACGAGCGCGGCATCGAGTTCGCCGCTCGTCAGCAAGTCGGGTATCGCTGCCCGCAGGGTCATGGGTTCGAGATCACCATGTCCATCGAGGCGGACATTCCGGCCGTCTGGGAGTGCCCTCGCTGCGGCGAGGAGGCCGAGAGCACGGCCGGGATCGAGCGCGAGGTCAAGGCCGAGAAGCCGGTCCGCACCCACTGGGACATGCTGCTCGAGCGGCGTTCCGAGAAGGAGCTCGAGGACATCCTGAAGGAGCGTCTCGAGCTGCTGCGCGGCGGCGAGATCGGGCCTGCTCACCTGCACCGCGCCAACCAGAAGAAGCGGCGCGCCTCGGCCTGACCGCTACTCGTCGACCACCTCGCCCCGGATCACCGGCCCGTCAGGGTCAGGACCGGGGCGTTGTGCCGTTCCGAACACGACCAACCGCCTGGCGACGACGCCGGTGAGCATCCTCCGGAACAACGGGCGCGTCACCGGCAGGATCATCAGCACACCGAAGGCGTCGGTGACGAAGCCGGGCGCGAGCATCAGGGTGCCGCCGATCAGGATGAGCGCGCCGTCGGCGAGCTCCCTGGCCGGCATCCGGCCGCTGTCGAGCGCCTCGCGCAGTGCGCGAAAGGCTCGCGAGCCCTCGTGCCTGATCAGCCACGATCCCAGGATGCTGTCGAGGACCAGCAGCAGGATCGTCCACCACGCCCCGATGGCCTGGCCGACCTGGATGATCACGTAGATCTCGACCAGGGGTACGGCGATGAACAGCGCGACGAGCAGCCAGCCGAGCCCGGAACGACGGCGCGCCATCAGGGCGCCCTCCGCAGTGCGCGCCGCACCTGGTCGCGCCGTTCGCGAAGCCCCCAGCTGGTGATCCGGCGCAGCGACTCCGTGGCCACCGCGCCGCTCATCTTGGAGTCTCCCCGCACCCGCTCGACGAACTCGATCGGCACCTCGCGCACGGTGAGCCCGGCGCGCAGGCAGCGCGTCACCAGGTCGGTCTGGAAGACGTAGCCGGTGGACTCGACCGTGGCCAGGTCGATCTTCTCCAGCGCGCTGCTGCGGAAGACCCGGAAACCGGCCGTGGCGTCCCGGATCGAGATGCCGAGCAGCATCCGCACGTAGAGGTTGCCGCCCCGCGAGAGCGCCTCACGGCGTAGCGGCCAGTTCACCACCGAGCCGCCGGGGATCCACCGCGAGCCGATCACCAGGTCGGCGTCGGGCAAGGCGTCCAGCAGGCGGTGCAGCTGCTCGGGCTGGTGCGAGCCGTCGGCGTCCATCTCCCCCACGACGTCGTAGCCGGCGTCGAGAGCCCACGCGAAGCCGGCGAGGTACGCCGCGCCCAGTCCGCCCTTGCCGGGCCGGTGCAGGACGTGGACGGCCGGGTCGGCGGCAGCCAGCTCGTCGGCGATCGCGCCGGTGCCGTCCGGTGAGTTGTCGTCGACGACCAGGACGTCGACAGACGGCTGCGCGGCACGGAGCCGGCCCACCACCCACGCGAGGTTGTCGGCCTCGTCGTAGGTGGGGACGACGATGACGACACGGCCCAGTGACGGGTGCCGGGGCGACTCGCTCATGGCCCCCCTCCCGTGGTCGACGTCTCGAGCTCAGGGACGGCCGTGCCTCCCGAGCCGGCCTCCTTCTGCTGCGCCCGACGATACGGGAGCAGGACGAGCATGACGCCGAGAACCGTGAGGCCGAGCGCGGCTCGCCCGGCCCAGGGTCCGATCCGCATCGCCGGGGTCAGCTGGCTGGTGAGGCCGAGCCGGTCCTCCAGCACCGCGCGCGTGCGCTTGTCGGCGGTGGCGATGACGTGGCCGTCGGGTGCGATGAGCCCCGACACGCCGTTCGTCGTGGCGACCGCGACCCAGCGGCCGGTCTCCATCGCGCGCAGCCTGGTGATGGCGAACTGCTGGTCGGTCTGGTCGGTGTGGATGAAGGTGGCCTGGCTGCTCTGCACCACCAGCAGCTGGGCACCGTTGCGGATCTGGGCGGTGAGGCCGTCGTCGTAGGCGATGTCGAAGCAGATCGCATCAGCGATCTTCACCCCGTCGATGTCGAGCGGCTCGCGACGGGTGCCGCTCACCATGTCGCGGCCCACCTCGCGGAGCCGGTCGAAGAAGTTCCACTTGGTGAAGACCGCGCGGAGGGGGATGTACTCGCCGAACGGAACCGGGTGCCACTTGGTGTAGCGGTCGCCGGCACCGGTCTGCGGGTCCCAGACGATGCCCTGGTTGAGCACCTGGTTGCCCTTGCCGTCGACGATCGCGCCCACCAGGATCGGGACCCCGATCGCCGAGCTGGCGGCCCAGATGCCGGCGTTCGTCTCGGGGTCGGCGAACGGGTCGATCGCCGTGGAGTTCTCCGGCCAGACGACCAGGTCCGGCTGCTGGACCTCGCCGTCCTGGACCTGCTGGGCCAGGTCGACCGTGGCGTCCACATGGTTCTGGGTGACCTGGCGGTAGTCGTAGAGGATGTCGTCCCCGTTGCCCGGCACGTCGCCCTGCACCGCGGCCACCGTGATCTCGCGGTCGGCCTTGGCCGTCCACGGCGCCAGGGCCGGGACCGCGAGCACGGCCACCAGTCCGACGAGGGAGAGCGCCGCCACCCTGCGGCTCCCCTCCCCCACGACGGGACCCGCGACCAGCCAGGCCAGCAGGGCGCCGCACAGGGCGAGCAGGAAGCTCACGCCTACCGCGCCGGCGTACGGCAGCGCCTCGGCGACGGGAGTGTCGACGACCCCGAACGCGAGCCGGCCCCAGGGCATGCCGCCGAGTGGCCAGCCGCTGCGCCACACCTCCACGGCCGTCCACGCCGCGGCGAACCACAGCGGCCAGAGCCGGTGCCGCTGGAGCACCGCCGAGAGCGCACCCGTCAGGCCGTAGAACAACGTCTCCAGCGCCGACAGCGCGAACCACGCCGGGATCCCGACGGCGCGCATCCAGAAGATGTGGGTGAGGTAGAAGGCGGCGCCGAAGCAGAGGCCGATCACGAAGCCGCGTCGCAGGGACAGCCCGCGGGTCGTGAGGACGAACCCGGCCACGGCCACCGGGATCAGCCAGGCGACCGCGACGGGTTCGAAGGCCAGCGAGAGCACCAGCCCCGCGCAGGCCGCGAGGAGGGCCCTCAACCTCAACACACCACTAGTGTCCCGCACCGAAGGGTCAGCGCGTGAGCCCGTGCTCCAGGTGGGTGCATCGCAAGGCGCCGGAGCGACGCTCTACCTGTTCGTCAGGCTAGCGACTGCAACGCCGCCGCTTTTCCGGGGTCCCCGCGAAAGCGCGAGCGCAGCGAGCGTCTTTCGTGGGGTGGGAGGTGCGTGCCTGGGGTGCGGGATCGCGTGCTAGCCCTTCGGTGCGGGGCACTGGGTGAAGCAGAAGGTCGGAGGGGTCCCGCACTGCTTCGGTCCAGCCCGGTCCGTAACCGGTTGCCACGGTCAGGCTGTTGTCTAGGGGGTGCGGGCCCCTCCGTGCCCGGCCCTCACGGAGAACCCCAGCAGGGCCGTCGGATCGTCGGGAGATGGCACGTCGCCCTCGGACCCGGCCACCCGATAACCGGTGCTCTTGCCGTGATCTGCATGAGCGGACGGCCGTTACCCAACCCCTCCCGCCGCCTTCCCGTCAACACCCCGCTGACCTGCGACAACTCGCGAAAGTGCAGGTCAGCGGCCATGCTCCGTTCACACGGAGTTCACAAAAATTCGGGACGCCGCAGGCGTGTCGCCGACCGGACCAGACCAGTGGATGCAGGGATTCTCAGCCGACGGGCGGTGGGACCACCACGGTCCCCGTCGCAGTGGTGGCGAGCAGCGGCTCGGCGAGCAGCGCCGCCGCTCCCGGCCGCTCCGGGGTCGGTTCGCCACGGGCGACCACATGGACGCTCAGGCCGAGGGTGCGCGACCGGGTCCCGACCCGGGTCAGCGTGCAGGTGATCTCGAGGACGTCGCCGGCGCGGACCGGGGCCAGGAACTGCACGTCCGAGTACGACGCGAGCAGCCCCTCGTCGCCGTCGGTGCGGATGCACAGCTCGGTGGCCACGTCTCCGAACAGCTTCATCGAGTAGGCACCGTCGACCAGGTTCCCGGCGTAGTGGGCGTCGGAGAACGGCACGTAGCGGCGGTGCACGACAGTGGTGCCGACCTCTGGGCTCGTCATGCTTTTTCGTGGGGTGATCATGCTGCCACCGTGGCCCGCGCCAGCCGGTGCACCAGGAAGGAGGCGACCTCACCCGGCGTCGCACCCCGGGTGAAGACCCGGTCGACACCCAGCTCGCCGGCCATCGTCTCGTCGAAGCGGGGGCCGCCGACGACGAGCAGCGGCCGCCGCTCCGCCGGGTAGGCCTCGCGGAAGGCCGCCGACATCTCACGGGTGTTGAGCAGGTGGGCGTCGCGCTGGGTCACCACCTGGGAGACCAGCACCGCGTCGGCCTTCTCGGCGCGGGCCCGCTCGACGAGCTGCGGGACCGAGACCTGGGCGCCGAGATTCACGACCTTGAGCTCGCGGTAGTACTCGAGACCCTTCTCGCCGGCGAACCCCTTGATGTTGAGGATCGCGTCGATGCCCACCGTGTGCGCATCGGTGCCGATGCAGCCGCCCACCACGACGAGCCGTCGGCGCAGGGCGCGCTTCACGGCGGCGTTGACCTCCTTTGGGGTCAGCAGCGGGAAGTCGCGCTCGACGACCTCGACCTTGCTGGTGTCGACGAGGTGGTTGACCCGGCCGTAGACCACGAAGAACGTGTAGTCGGAGCCCATCGGCCTGCTGTGCGCGACCAGCGCCGGATCCATGCCCATCTTGTTGGCGAGCTGGAGCGCGGCCCCCTCGGCGGCCTTGGCCCGGTCACCCTGGCCGTCGATGGGCAGCGTGAAGCTCAGCTGCACCATGCCGTCACCGGTGGTGTCTCCGTAGGGACGGATGATGCTCATCGGACTGCTCCGTCCACGTGGGCCTCCAGGAGCTCGGTCGCAGGGTTGTAGTAGGCGCTCGACTTCTTCGCGACGCCGTCCAGGCCGCGGCCGGCGTCGGCCGGCCGCCGCATCAGGCCGAAGGTGCCGTCGGCGATGGCCTCGAGGAGCGTGTCGTCGACGATCGCCTCGAGCAGGTCGACCGTCTCGCCGAGCACCTGGCGGGCGCGGTTCGCGATGAACCCGTTGGGTGGCGGCTGGAAGTCCTCGTGCAGGTCACCGGTCGCGTCGAGCACGTAGCGGACGTTCTGCAGCGCGATGTCACGGTCGGAGAGCCAGGGGGTGACGACCGCCTCGGTCATCATCCCGACCAGCAGGATGCCCTGGCCGGTGAGCGAGCCGATCAGGTTGAAGAAGCCGTCGAGGAGGTTGCCTCTGAACACGTCGCCGGTCATGTGACGGGTGGGTGGCATCCACTTCAGCGGCGCGTCCGGGAACAGCTCGCGGGCCAGCAGTGCGTGCGCGAGCTCGAGCCGGAACGAGTTCGGCAGATCGGGGTCGATCTCGAAGGCGTGGCCCAGTCCGAGCTGCCAGTTCTCGAGCCCGGCCTCCTTGCCGAAGTACTCGTTGAGCAGCTGGCTCGTCGTCACCGTGTGCGCCGCCTCGACGGCGTCGGCGGTGGTGAGGTAGTTGTCCTCACCGGTGTTGATGATGATCCCGGCGCGGGCGTGCACCTGGCGGCTGAAGCGCTGGTCGACGAAGGTCCGGATCGGGTTGATGTCGCGGAAGAGGATCCCGTACATCGAGTCGTTGAGCATCATGTCGAGCCGCTCGAGCCCGGCCAGGGTCGCGATCTCGGGCATGCACAGCCCGGACGCGTAGTTGGTGAGCCGGACGTAGCGGCCTAGCTCGGCGCTCGACTCGTCCAGCGCGGCCCGCATCAGCCGGAAGTTCTCCTGGGTGGCGTAGGTGCCCGCGAAGCCCTCCCGGGTCGCGCCCTCCGGCACGTAGTCGAGCAGGCTCTGGCCGGTGGACCGGATCACGGCGATCACGTCGGCGCCCTCGCGCGCGGCCTGCTGGGCCTGCGGGATGTCCTCCATGATGTCGCCGGTCGCGACGATCAGGTAGATCCAGGGTGTGCGCGGCGCATCGCCGTGCCGCTTGATCATCCGGTCGCGCTCACGGCGGCGCGCGTCGATGCGCTTGAGCCCGGCGCCCACCTGGCGGCGGGCGGCTGCGCGCGCGCGGATGGCGTCGCGGCCCTCGGGGAGCCGGAAGGTCACCGAGCCGGCGCCGGCCTTCTGGGCCAGGGTGGACAGGTCCTCGGCCTCGCCCCGGACGAGTGCGTCCCAGACCGGGAGCGCGACGCCGTGCTCGAGGCCGAGGTCCGCGCGTACGACGTCGAGCAGCCGGTTCGCCCAGGGGATGCCGTCGCCGTCGGCGCCTTCGAGCCCGGCCATCCGCAGCGTCGCCCGCTCGACGCTGACCGTGGTGTGCCGCTGGGCCATGGTGACGATCGGCCGGCCGGCCTTGCGGGCCAGCGCGCGGGCCTTCCGGACCGTGACCGGGTCGAGGTCGAGCTTGCCCCGTGGCCTGCGGCTCATGGCGCCACCTCCAGCCGGCGCTCGAACAGCGCGCGCACGCCGGGCTGCTCGCGGAGCAGCTGCATGGCGTAGTCGGCGTGCCCGGGGACGTAGCCGTTCCCGACCAGCATGGTCACGTCGGCCGCCAGTCCCTCGGCACCCAACGCTGCGGCCGAGAACGACGTCGCCATCGAGAAGAAGATCACGGTTCCTCGGGGAGACGTCGTCAGGATCGCGCCGCCCTCGCAGCCCGGGACGTCGACGCAGACCACGGTGATGTCGGCCGTCCCCCCGACGGCACCTGTCACCGCGTCGCGCAGGGCGATCGGATCCCTGGCGTCGGCCACGACCACGTCGTCGGCCAGGCCGGACGCGCGCAGCAGCTCTGCCTCGGCCTGGTTGGGCACCACGCCCACGGTGCGCTGGGCGCCCGCGTTGCGCGCCGCGGCCAGGCTCAGCGAGCCGGACTTGCCGGCGCCGCCGATCACGGCCACCACGGGCTGCTCGTACTGCGCGACCACCCGGTGGGTGAGTGCCGGGGCGCCGCACACGTCCATCACCGCGAGGCTCAGGTCTGCGGGCAGGTCGTCGGGGATCTTCGCGGCGATCGAGCGGCCGAACAGCACGGCGTAGCCGTCGCACGGGACCTGCTCGGACCGGCCGTCCCACCGGGCCAGGCCGTCCTCGATGACCAGCGGGGTCAGGGTCAGCGACACCAGCGTGGCGACCCGGTCGCCCACAGCCAGGCCGAGCGGAGAGTCCGGGCCGACCTCCTCGACGGTGCCGACCAGCATCCCACCGGAGCCGGTCTCGGGGTTCTGCATCTTGCCTCGCGTGGCCACGATGTCGAGCACGGCGCGACGTACGGCGTCGCCGTCCCCCGACTCATGGTGGGTTCGCTCCAGCTGGCGGAACGACGCGGCGTCGAGGTTGAGTCGCTCCACCCGGATCCGCACCTCGTCGGGCCAGAGGTCTTTGCGGATGTCGAGCCGGTCGGCCGCCTGCGGCAGCACCACCCGGTCGTCCAGGACCCGGTGCAACCCGGTCGGATCGCTGGCGCGCACGAAGTTTCTCCTCAGTAATATCGATATTGGCAAGAGAATTTGCGGCCTACCTTTGGACAGGCCGCAGATCCTCCACCTACAGTGGCACAGTGACCATTGAAACGTCCATCGGGCTCGGAACCGGTCAGCCCTACCACTACCAGCGTGTCGAGCTGGTGGAGCCGGACTGGACCCGCTTCCCCGGCTGGCGAGACGTCACCGCCGCCGACTGGGACTCAGTCCAGTGGCAGCGGGCGCACTGCGTCAAGAACCTCAAGCAGCTGCGTGAGCTGCTCGGCGACCTTGTCGACGAGCGGTTCTACGCCGACCTCGAGCGCGACCAGGCCGAGCGCGCGACCATGTCGATGCTGGTCCCACCGCAGATGATGAACACGATGGCGCCGCGCGACGAGCCCAACGGGCCGGGCTCCCTGACGGACGCCTTCTACGCCGACCCGGTGCGCCACTACATGCTGCCGGTCTTCAGCGACCGCCGCACCGACTGGCCCTCGCACCCGCACGCCACGCGGGACTCGCTGCACGAGCACGACATGTGGGCCACCGAGGGGCTCACCCACCGCTACCCGACCAAGGTGCTGGCCGAGCTGCTGCCCACCTGCCCCCAGTACTGCGGCCACTGCACCCGGATGGACCTGGTCGGCAACTCCACCGCGGTCATCGACAAGCTCAAGTTCGTCGGCAAGCCCAACGACCGGCTCGGCGACATGCTCGACTACCTGCGACGTACGCCCGGCGTGCGCGACGTGGTGGTCTCCGGCGGCGACGTCGCCAACATGCCCTGGCCGCGGCTGGAGTCCTTCCTCACCGACCTGCTGGAGATCGAGAACATCCGCGACGTCCGACTGGCCACCAAGGCGCTGATGGGCCTGCCGCAGCACTGGTTGCAGCCCGACGTCGTCGACGGGATGACCCGGATCGGCACGATCGCCCGGCAGCGCGGGGTCTCCATCGCGATCCACACCCACGTCAACCACGCCAACTCGGTCACGCCGTTGGTGGCGAAGGCGACCAGGACGATGCTGGACACCGGCATCCGCGACGTCCGCAACCAGGGCGTGATCCTCAACGGCGTCAACGCGGACCCGCACGCACTGCTCGACCTGTGCTTCGCGCTGCTCGACGGCGCGCAGATCATGCCCTACTACTTCTACATGTGCGACATGATCCCGTTCTCGGAGCACTGGCGGGTCTCGGTCGCCGACGCGCAGCGGCTGCAGCACTCGATCATGGGCTACCTGCCCGGCTTCGCGACCCCGCGGATCGTCTGCGACGTGCCGTTCGTCGGCAAGCGCTGGGTGCACCAGCTCGCGTCGTACGACACCGAGCACGGCATCTCGCACTGGACCAAGAACTACCGCACCTCGATCGAGGCCGCCGACCCCGAGGCGCTGACCCGCACCTACGAGTACTACGACCCGATCCACACGCTGCCGGCCGAGGGCCAGGCGTGGTGGGCCGAGCACGCCTCCCTCGACGAGTCCGCGCTGCGGGCCGCCGAGATGGCGGAGGCGTCACGCCGTACGGCGGCCCTGCAGGCGTACTGACGCCCCTGGTTGCGGGCCACGCCGCCCTGTCCCTTCTCAGACCTCCCGGGTCCCGGGGTCAGTAGGGTGCCCGGATGCGCTCGAAGATCCTCGCCATCCTGGCCGCCCTCGCGATGGCCTTCCTCCTCGTCACCAACCCGGTCGTGGTCGACGCTGCCAAGCAGCTCACCGGAGCCCAGATCAAGAACGACTCCATCACCGGCAAGGACGTGAACGAGAAGACGCTCAAGGGCGTCAACGCCCGGAAGCTCCGGGGCAAGAAGAGCGAGGCCTACACGAACCCGACCTACCGGTATCGCCTGCCGACCCAGCCGCCCGCGAAGTCGCACACCTACCAGCTTCCCGGCCTCCCTGCAGGCACCTACCTGGCGACGTTCAACGGGGTGTTCCAGGTGGCGGCCGTGGGCAAGGCGGTCCTGTGCCGGCTCCAGGCGGACGCCAGCCAGGAGATGGTGACCTACGGCGCGCCTGCCCAGTTCGACGTGTACTCGACCGCCAGCTCGGCGGCCGTGGTGTCCGTGTCCGGCACGCCGAACCTGGCCTGCAGCAGCCAGTCCGCTCCCCCGGACAACTGGAGCGTCTTCTCCCAGGCGGACACGCCGTCAGTGGTGACGTTCACCCGGGTGGATGCCACGAACGTGATTGCTCCGACGGCCACGCGGACGATCCACCGGCGGGCGCTCGCGACGAACTGACGGCTGCGCCGCCGGGTCGGCCGAGGCTCAGCCTCCCGTGACGGGGCGGTTCTCGTAGTACGTCGACAGCACGATGGTGGTGCGGGTCGAGACGTTCGCGGCGGCACGGATGCGCGCCAGCAGCTCCTCGAGGTCGCTGGGCCGGGCCAGCCGGACCTTGAGGATGTAGGACTCGTCGCCGGCCACGGACCAGCACGACTCGATCTCGGGGATCTCCTCGAGCCGGGCCGGTGAGTCGTCGGGCTGGGACGGGTCGATCGGACGGATCGAGATGAACGCCGTCAGCGGCAGCCCGATCTCGTCGTGGTTGACCGTGGCGCCGTATCCGAGGATCAGACCGCGCGTCTCGAGCCGCTTCACGCGCTGGTGCACGGCCGAGGTGGAGAGGCCGGTGGCCTTCCCGAGGTCGGTGAAGGACATCCGGCCGTCGGCCGCCAGCAGCTGGAGGATCTGCCGGTCGGTGGCCTCGACTGTTGAGGACGTCACTCAGGGGAGCGTAGTCGGATGCTCTGACAGGATGCAGCGGTGACCACATCTCGTCCATCGACGTCACGGCTGATGCTCCTGGACTCGGCCTCGATGTACTTCCGGGCCTTCTTCGGCGTCCCCGAGATCAGGGCCGACGACGGGACGCCGGTCAACGCGATCCGCGGCTTCATGGACTTCATCGCACGGCTGGTCGCTCAGTACGACCCCGACGAGCTCGTCTGCTGCTGGGACAACGACTGGCGTCCCGCCTGGCGGGTCGAGCTGATGCCGACGTACAAGACCCACCGCGTCGTGGCCGCCGTGGCGTCAGGACCGGACATCGAGGAGGTGCCGGACCCCCTGGAGGTCCAGGTGCCGATCATCCGCGAGGTGCTCGACGCCTTCGGGATCACTGTCCGCGGAGCCGACGGCTACGAGGCGGACGACGTGATCGGAACCCTCGCGACCGGCGCGGCAGGCCCGGTCGACGTGGTCACCGGCGACCGCGACCTGTTCCAGGTGGTCGACGACGACGCCGGCGTCCGGGTCCTCTACATCGCGCGTGGCGTCGGCAACCACGAGCGCGTCGACAACGCGTGGATGAGGGCGAAGTACGGCGTCGACGCGGCGCAGTACGCCGACTTCGCGACGCTGCGCGGCGACGCGTCGGACGGACTGCCGGGCGTGGCCGGGATCGGCGAGAAGACCGCCGCCACCCTCCTCTCGCGGTTCGGCGACATGGCCGGGATCATCGCGGCGGCCGGCGACCCCGACTCCGACCTCGGTCCGGGACCGCGTGGCAAGATCAAGGCGGCCACCGACTACCTGGAGGTCGCGCCGACGGTGGTGGCGGTGGCCAGGGACCTCGATCTGGACCGGACGGGTCTGGACCGACCGGTCACGCCCCGCGATCCTGACCGCGTGGCATCCCTCTCGAAGCACTACAACCTCGAAAGCCCCGCGGCTCGGCTCGTCGAAGCGCTGATGCGATGACCACCCCACGAAGTCGTTCGGTGAGCGCGCTTCGCGCGGCGAGCTCACGCTTCCGCGGGGACCCCGGAAAAGCATGAACCGCTCGGTGCAGGTGGCCCTGAGCTTCTTCATGTGGTGGGTGCTCGTGGTCCTGCCCGCGGCGCTCACGCTGATCGGGGTCTTCGGTGACCTCGGGCCGGAGACCGAGATCGGCGGTGCGGTGATCGGCTCGTGGATCGCCTTCTACCTCGCCCAGCTCGCCTGGCTGATGGTCGTGGTCCCGCGCGCGGTCGGCCACACGAAGACGTGGTGGATCTTCATCGCCTCGCTGCTCCCGTGGGCAGTGGACTGGGCCACGCCCTACGGCCTCGGCTGGGGGCTGCTGTGGATCGGTGTCGCCGGCGCCATCACTGCCTCCATGATCTTCCTGGCGCTGCGCATGCTGCTCCTCGACGAGCAGGGCACCGCGGTGACGGCGACCGTGGTGAAGGTCCTGAGGAACCACATGAACGTCGTGATCAACAACGTCTACATCCGGCGTCGGGTGCTGCTCGACATCCCCGGACCCAACGGCACCTACCAGGCGGTGCTGCACATGCTCTGCGAGATCGGGACCTCGCCGTCCACCGGCGACAAGCTCCGCCTGCGGGTGGACCCCAAGCACCCCAAGCACTTCGCGCTGGACCCCAGCTACTTCCACCACGACGACTGACCGGCGCGCCCGTACGGTGGGGGCATGTCTCGGATCGCCGTCGTCGGGGGCCACGGTCAGGTGGCCCGTCATCTCCTCGTTGCACTACGTCGTTCAGAGCACGACCCCGTCGCTCTGGTCCGTCGCGAGGAGTACCGCGCCGAGCTCGAGTCGCGTGGCGCCGAGGTGCGGCTCCTCGACCTCGAGCGGGACAACGCCAGCGCCTACGCGGCGGCGTTCGCCGGGTGCGACGCGGTGGTCTTCGCGGCCGGCGGCGGACCGGACGGCAACAAGGAGCGCAAGCGCACCGTCGACCTCGAGGGCTCGCTCAAGTCGGTCGAGGGCGCCCGGCTGGCCGGGATCGACCGGTTCGTGCAGGTCTCGGCGATCAACGTCGACGAGCCCCTGCCCGAGGACACGGACGAGGTCTGGAGGGCGTACGTCGAGGCCAAGCGCGACGCGGACGCGGCGCTGCGAGCCAGCGACCTCGCGTGGACGATCATCCGGCCCGGCCGGCTCACCGACGACCCGGCGACGGGGCTGGTGTCGCTCGGCCCGGACGTCGGGCGGGGTGACGTCACCCGCGCCGACGTCGCCGCGGTGCTGGCAGCAGTGCTCGACGAGCCGGGGACGGTCGGCAAGCAGTGGAACCTCGTGAACGGCGACGTGCTGGTCGCCGAGGCCGTCCGTCAGGGCTGATACACGGCTGAAACGCGGGCGTCACACCCGCCACCTAGCGTCACGCCATGCACCTGACTCCCGGGGACACCGAGAAGCTGCTGCTGGCGGTGGCCGGGATGGTGGCCCGCGACCGGCTCGAACGGGGCGTTCGGCTCAACCACCCGGAGACGGTGGCCCTGCTGAGCACGTGGGTGATCGAGCGGGCCCGCGAGGGGGTGGGGGTCGCCGAGCTGATGGAGGCAGGCCGGCACGTGCTCGCCGCCGACCAGGTGCTGCCGGACGTCGCCGAGCTGCTGCACGACGTGCAGGTGGAGGCGACGTTCCCGGACGGTCGCAAGCTGGTCACGATCCACGACCCCATCGACCACCAGCCGCGCGTTGGCCCGGGTGCCGTGCGGCTCGCGGAGGGGGTCCTCGAGATCAACGCGGACCGTTCGCCCGAGGAGCGCGGCACCCTGGTGATCGTCAACACCGGCGACCGGCCGGTGCAGATCGGCTCGCACCTGCACCTGCCCGACGCCAACTCGGCGCTGGAGTTCGACCGAGCGGCGGCGCACGGGTTCCGGCTCGACATCCCGTCAGGTACGTCGCGCCGCTTCGAGCCCGGCGCTTCGCGCGAGGTGTCGATCGTCGCGCTCCGCGGGCGGAGGGTCGTTCCCGGCATCCAGGTGCGGGCAGATGGCTGAGATCACCCGGCCCGAGCACGCGGCGCTCTTCGGGCCCACGGTCGGGGACCAGGTGCGGTTGGGCGACACCGACCTGTGGATCGAGGTCGAGCGGGACCTCACCTTCGGCGGCGAGGAGGCGGTCTTCGGCGGCGGCAAGTCGATCCGGGAGTCGATGGCACAGGGCACGCTGACGCGAGCCGAGGGCGCGCCGGACAGCGTCATCACCAACGCCGTGGTCCTCGACCACTGGGGCGTGGTCAAGGCTGACGTCGGGCTGCGCGACGGCCGGATCGTCGCTCTCGGCCGGGCCGGCAACCCCGACATCGCGGACGGCGTGCACCCGGACCTGGTGATCGGCCCGTCCACCGACGTCATCTCGGGCGAGGGCCGGATCCTGACCGCGGGCGCCATCGACGTGCACGTGCATTTCCTGTCCACCTCGCAGGTGCACGAGGCGCTGGCGACCGGCACCACCACCGTGGGTGGGGGCGGCACTGGTCCTTCGGAGGGCTCCCGCGCCACCACCGTCACGCCCGGTGCCTGGCACCTGCAGACCGTGCACCGCGCCCTCGACCACCTCCCCGTCAACGTCCTCCTCATGGGCAAGGGCAACACGGTGAGTGCCGAGGGGCTGGCCGAGCAGGCCCTGGCCGGCGCCGCGGCGTACAAGGTGCACGAGGACTGGGGCTCCACTCCCGCCGCGATCGACGCCGCGCTGCGCGCGGCCGACGAGCACGGCCTCCAGGTGACGCTCCACTCGGACTCGCTCAACGAGGCCGGTTTCCTGGAGTCCACGGTGGCCGCGATCGCCGGCCGGTCGATCCATGCCTTCCACACCGAGGGCGCCGGCGGCGGGCATGCGCCGGACATCATCGAGGTGGCGGGGCTCCCCCACGTCATCCCGGGGTCGACCAACCCGACGCTGCCGCACACCGTCAACACCGTCGCGGAGCACCTTGACATGCTGATGGTCTGCCACCACCTGAGCCCGCAGGTGCCCGAGGACCTCGCGTTCGCGGAGTCCCGGATCCGCGCCACCACGATCGCAGCCGAGGATGTCCTCCACGATCTGGGCGCGCTCTCGATCACCTCGTCGGACGCCCAGGCGATGGGCCGGATCGGCGAGGTCGTCTGCCGCACCTGGCAGGTGGCGCACGTGATGAAGGACCGGCGCGGCCCGCTTGACGGCGGCCTGCCGGCGGACAACGAGCGGGCCCGGCGCTACGTCGCGAAGTACACGATCAATCCGGCCATCGCGCACGGTATCGGTCACGAGGTCGGCTCGGTCGAGGTCGGCAAGCTCGCGGACCTGGTGCTCTGGGACCCGCGGTTCTTCGGGATCCGGCCCGAGCTCGTGATCAAGGGTGGCGCTCTGGTGCGCGCGGCCCTGGGCGACCCCAACGCCTCGATCCCGACGCCACAGCCGGTGCTGATGCGGCCGACGCTGGTCGACGCCGACGGCAGCGACCACGCGGTCACCTTCGTGGCCCCGGCGGCGCTCGAGGACGGACTGGCCGGCCGGTTGGGGCTGCGGCGGCGACTGGCCGCCGTCACGCCGACCCGGCACATCGGCAAGGCGGACATGGTCA
>JAWWPK010000013.1:0-7501 GCA_033854925.1 Nocardioidaceae bacterium
CAGATCGGCCAGGCGTCCTACAGCGCGTCCAAGGGGGGCGTGGTCGGCATGACCCTGCCGGTCGCGCGCGACCTCTCGGCGTCCGGCATCCGGCTCAACACGATCGCGCCCGGCCTGATCGACACCCCGATCTACGGCGAGGGCCCCGACTCCGAGGCGTTCAAGGCCAAGCTCGGCGAGAGCGTGCTGTTCCCCAAGCGGCTCGGCAGCCCCGAGGAGCTGGCCAGCATGGTGGTCGAGTGCCTCACCAACTCCTACATGAACGCCGAGGTGATCCGCGTCGACGGCGGCATCCGGATGCCGCCCAAGTAGCGATTCGTCTGCGGTCTCGCCGGGAATCTCCCGCTGAGCACCGCAGACGAATCGTGGTGGGCTACTCGGCGAGCGAGGCCCGCTCCTCGTCGGTGAACGCCGCCATGGGTGCGGCCGGTGCGGAGATCCGGGCCGCACGCAGCCCGGCGATCTTGGCGCTCGCCGCGCCCATCGCCTCACGGCTCTTGCTGCGGCCGTAGGTCACCGCGTGGTCGCGGGCGATGCCGAGCGACACGCCCACCTCGACGGCGTCCTGGTCGGCGCCCATGTACATGAACGTCCAGCCGAACGCGTTGGTCTGCTGGCTCACCAGCGCCTTGACCGAGGCGCCGGTCCACTCCTTGCTGGAGTTCTCCATGCCGTCGGTCATGATCGCGACGATCACGGTGCCCGGCCGCTTCGCCTCGGGGAGCGCGGCGAGCTCCGCCCCCGCGTCAGTGATCAGCCTGCCCATCGCGTCGTGCAGTGCGGTCATGTTGTGCGGCTGCAGGTCGAGCGCGGGTACGTCGGCGATCGGGCGGTCGGCGTACACCACCTCGTAGACGTCGTCGAACTGAGCCAGGGTCGCGCGGCACCCGCCGGCGCCCTTGCGCTGCTCGTCGACGAACGCCGCGAAGCCGCCCTCGATGTCGGACTTGATCGACTGCATCGAGCCGCTGCGGTCGAGCAGGAAGTAGAGGTGGGTCAGGTCGGAACGGGTCATGGCGTTCTCCTCATTTGTTGGGGCGGCGCGTCTTGAACCGCATCGGTTGGGCCGCGGGTGCGGGCGCCGGTTTGGGCGTCCCCGACTCGTGGTCGTACTTGGCGCGCTCGACGCCGGCCGCGGTGACGCGGCCGTCCTCGTTGGCGTAGGCGCCCAGGGTCTGGGTGCGGGCCAGCCGTGGGGGTACGGCGTTCTCGGTGAGCCCGGCTGCCGCACCCGCGGACCGCAGCGACACCTTCCCCGCCAGCAGTGCCTCGGCCATCGACTCGTCGATGAGCGCGGTCAGCTGGTCCGCCGCCTCGCGCAGGTGCGGTAGGGCCTCGCCGGCGTCCTTGCCGGCGGCCGCCTCGAGGGCCTCGCGGACTGCGTCGAGCGCCACTCGATTGCTGAGCGGGTCTGGTGTCATGGGTCCATACTGCCGCATAAACTGCGGATACGCAAATCATGCGCTTGCGCATAGTCTGCGAGTGTGCAGTTCCTGCGGAGTCGACGCAGACCTAGAGGTCGATGGGCGCGTAGCCCGAGCCGCCGCCGAGCCGCTGCACGTCCTCGACGCCGATCGAGCTCAGGTAGGCGACCGCCGCCGCGACCAGGGGTGACGTCAGGTCGCTGGCGTGGATGAACCGGCGTACGCCGTCCTCCTCGATGGACATCAGCGAGGCCTGCTGGGGGGTGTCGCTGTAGCGGCGGGCGAGGATGCGCGCCGAGCCGACGGTGACCCAGATCAGGTCGTACTCGTAGCGGTAGGAGTGCAGGCTGTCGTTGTCGGGTTCGTCCGCGTCGACGTGGTGGACGACCTCGACCCGCTCGAGCGGGAGTCCCTCCGGCGCGATGTGCACCTCGCCGTCCCAGTCGGTGAGGTCGAGCACCTCGTCGGCCCGGCCGGCGGCGGCTTCTACGAGGTCGGCGTTGGCCTGGTCGACCCGACCCACCCACGCCCGGGCATCGGCGTCGTCGCGACCGACCACGATGTGCCGTTGGACCATTCGCTCGACGCGCTCACCCACATCGGGGATCAGGTGCCAGACCGCGTCGAGCTGCTCGCGGACGGCTCGCCAGCGCGGCTCGTCCAGCAGCAGGTAGTTGCCCTCGGTCACCACCAGCCCGGCCTCGGCCGGGACCTCGATCGCGTCCGGCACCGGGTCGCGCCGCCGGTGGTCGAACGCGGGAGCCAGCACCGTCCGGCCGGTGCGGAGCGACGCCAGCAGGGCGGCGTACCTCTCGGCATCGAAGGTGTCCGGGGCGCCCTTGTGCTCCAGCCGCCCCATCGCCACCAGCTCGTCGCTCGTCCGGTGGAACCCGTCCATCGGCACCACCGCGATGCCGTACGCCGCGGCCAGCGCGGCCGCCAGCGTGGTCTTGCCGGCGCCGGGCGAACCGGACAGCCCGAGCACGAACCGACCGGCCGGCAGTGCGCTGACCAGCGCGGCCACCTCGCGGCCGTCCGGCGAAACGCGCGTGCGTCCCATGGGACCCGACCGTACGCTGGATCCTGTATGACGAACGCACCTGACCTCAGCCCCCACGTCCAGGACCTCGAACCGGTCGACTCGACCATCGAGCTGGACCCCGACTTCGACCTCGGTGACGAGCTCGAGCAGACCTCCGGCTGGCAGTCCGAGGACGACCCCGAGGACGTTCCCACCGCCGGCGCCATGGACCTCGCCGAGCGGCACGCGCTGCGCCGCGTCGCCGGGCTGTCCACCGAGCTCGAGGACATCAGCGAGGTCGAGTACCGCCAGCTCCGTCTGGAGCGGGTGGTCCTCGTCGGCGTCTGGACCGAGGGCTCCGTCCAGGACGCCGAGAACTCGATGGCCGAGCTCGCCCTGCTCGCCGAGACCGCAGGCTCCGAGGTGCTGGAGGCGATCTACCAGCGCCGGCAGTCGCCCGACCCCGCGACGTACGTCGGCCGCGGCAAGGTCGAGGGCATCGCCGAGATCGTCCAGGCCACCGGCGCCGACACCGTGATCTGCGACGGCGAGCTCGCGCCCAGCCAGTTGCGCAACCTGGAGGACCGGCTCAAGGTCAAGGTCGTCGACCGGACCGCGCTGATCCTCGACATCTTCGCCCAGCACGCGAAGTCGAGGGAGGGCCAGGCCCAGGTCGAGCTCGCGCAGCTCAACTACATGAAGCAGCGGCTGCGCGGCTGGGGCGGCAACCTGTCCCGCCAGGTCGGTGGCCGGGCCGCCGGCGGCGTCGGCATCGGCGGCCGTGGCCCCGGCGAGACCAAGATCGAGACCGACCGGCGCCGGATCAACACCAAGATCGCCAAGCTGCGCCGCGAGCTGACGGCGATGAAGGGCACCCGAGACACCAAGCGCGCCGAGCGGCAGCGCCACGCGATCCCGGCTGTCGCGATCGCGGGCTACACCAACGCCGGCAAGTCCTCGCTGCTCAACCGGTTCACCGACGCGGGCGTGCTGGTCGAGGACTCGCTGTTCGCGACGCTCGACCCGACAACGCGCCGTACGACCACCGACGACGGCCGCATCTACACGATGAGCGACACCGTCGGGTTCGTGCGGCACCTGCCGCACCAGCTGGTCGAGGCGTTCCGCTCGACGCTGGAGGAGGTAGCCGACGCCGACCTGATCCTGCACGTGGTGGACGGCAGCCACCCCGACCCGGAGGGCCAGATCTCGGCGGTCCGCGAGGTGTTCGCGGAGATCGGCGCCTCCGACGTGCCCGAGATCATCGTGATCAACAAGGCCGATGCCGCGGACCCGCTGGTCCTCGCCCGGTTGCAGCGCGGGGAGCCGCACTCGGTCGTCGTCAGCGCCAGGACGGGCGAGGGCATCACCGAGGCGCTGGCGGTGGTCGAGGGCGAGCTGCCCCGGCCCGGCGTGGAGTTCAAGGCGCTGCTGCCCTACGAGCGCGGCGACCTGATCAACCGGCTGCACCAGCACGGCGAGATCGACTCGATGGAGCACACCGCGGACGGCACCATCGTGGCCGGCCGCGCCAACGAGGACCTCGCCGGCGAGCTGGCGTCGTACGCCGTCTGAGCAAGGCTGCCTAGCCCGTTCTTGTCATGCGCCTGTGGCGAGCGCGGCCTAGGTTCGACTGGTGCGCCGTCTCTCCCTGTCAGGCCGGGCTTCCGGACTCCTCTGCCTCTGCCTCCTCGGAGGCGGCCTGAGCAGCGCCAGCGCAGCCCCGCCACCTGAACGCGTACCTCCCGGCGCTTGTGCGGCCGCCGTGACCGTGGCCGAGCTGACCGGGCCCGCCCCTGCCATGTGCCTGGCCCAGCCGTCGGCTGCGGCCGGTCGGGCCGATCTGGTGCCGGTGTCAGCGGGCAACGCCTTCGCGGACGGGATCGGGACCGTCTACGACAAGCTGACCTTCCCACCCGGCGACATGTCCAGCCCGATGGTGGTGCGGCCCGAGGCCAACCCCGGACTCAACAACGACGTGTTCGGCTACGACTTCACTCCGGACGGCCAGACCCTGTACGGCATCCACAATGGTTCATCGAGCCTCATCACGGTCGACCAGCAGACGGGCGTCCCCTCGACCGTTGCCCCGGTCACCAAACCACCGCCCGGCCCCCTCCCGGTCGCGGACGTCTGGGGCGACCTGATCATCGACCCGGTGCGGGGGAACGCCTTCGTCGTGTTCCTCAGCACGGACGGCTCGACCGCACTCCTCAACCTCAACCTCACGACGGGCGCCACGACCCCCATCGCGACGCTGCCCGGCGTCCTGCTGATCGACCTGGCGATGAACTGCGCCGGTGAGCTGTACGCCGAAGCCATCGGCGGCAACGTCTACCGCGTGAACCCCACCACCGGTGCCCTCACGTTGATCGGTCCCACCGGTCGCAACCTCACCTATGCCCAGGGCATGGACTTCGACAACGCCACCGGCATCCTGCATGCCTGGACGTTCGACGACAGCTCGGTCGCCGTGTACGCCTCGATCAACCTGAGCACCGGAGCGGCCACGGCGTTCCCGGGCGGCAGCCCCAACGGCGAGTTCGAGGGCGCGATGAAGACCCTGTGCGCGCCCGGCGCCACGGTGACGAACGGTCCGTCCGGTCACACCGCGGACCTGCGCCCGAGCTTCGGGTTCAAGACCACCAGCGCGACGTCGGTGCAGTGCTCGGTCGCCAGCGGCACCGCAGTGTTCGTGGCCTGCCCGGGTGCCACGTACCAGCCGGCCGCCGACCTGGCCCCGGGTGACTACACGTTCCGCGTCAAGGTGCTCGGAGTGGCCGCCCAGACGGCGAACGCCACCCGAGCTTTCACGGTCGTGGACTGCGCGACGCTGAGGGCCAACGTGGCGAAGGCCAAGAAGCAGCTCAAGACGGCCAGGAAGAAGCTCAGGAAGGCCAAGAAGTCCGGAGTTGCCACCAAGGTCAAGAAGGCCAAGAAGAAGCTCAAGAAGGCCAAGAAGAAGCTCAAGAAAGCCAAGGCGGCACTGGCCGCCGAGCCCGTCTGCGCCTGACCGTCCCGGCGGAGCCCGGACTAGCCACCGGAGGTTTCAGGGGGCACTTGGAATGATCCCTGAATGGCCCCTGAATGACCCGGTCGGACCATGGGTTGGGCGGCGTTTTGTCCGCACACTTGCGGGCGTGCTCCCTCGGGTCCTGTTGCCGCGCCGCCGCGCCGTCCTCATGACGGTGGCGGCGCTGGTGTGCGCGCTCACGGCGACGGGCGTCCTTGCGGCCCGCGCGAACGCGAACCTGTCGAAGTGCGAGCGGTTCGCCGCCGCGTCGGTCAAGCGCGGCGCGATGGCCACGGGCAACGGCGAGCGGGTGGTCGTCATCGGTGACTCCTGGTCGGCCGGGCTCGGCCTCGACCACCCGGTGCAGTCCTGGCCGTCCCGGTTGCCGGGCCGGGTCCACGTGGCCGGCTTCTCCGGCACCGGCTTCAGTGAGCACGCGTCGGAGTGCGGCCGGGTCTCCTTCGCGGACCGCGCCCCGGCCGCGCTCGAGGCCGGGGCCGACCTGGTGGTCGTCGAGGGCGGCCTCAACGACTACGACTCGAGCCGCGCAGAGATCAAGGCCGGCTTCGCGCGGGTGCTGCGGGCGGCCGCGCCGTACCGCACCGTCGTGGTCGGACCCGCGCTGGCACCGGCCCGCGCGACGAAGATGCCGCGGGTGGACCGTCTGCTGGGCCACCTGTCCGCGAAGTACGGCGTGCCGTACGTCTCGACCGTCGACCTCGACCTGCCCTACCTCGACGACCGGCTGCACATGACGCCGGCCGGCCACCGGATCTTCGGGGACGCCGTGGCCGCCCGGATCGCGCTGGTCTCCGCTGATCCCGCCTAGACTCCGGCGACCCGCTTGAGATCGGCCAGGATCCCGGCCAGCCCGTTGATCATCGGCGTCAGGTGGCCGTCGTCGTCGGTCAGGTGCGCCTCCACGCCGGGCACGTGCGCGGCCAGCCACTCGCCGTGCGCGAACGGCACCATCGCGTCCTGGCGCCCTTGGTAGACGAGCACCGGCACGGTGATCGCGCCGACGTCGAACCCCCATGGCCGCACTGCCGCCTGCCCGTCGTCCAGCACGCCGGCCGTCCGCTGCGCGCCGGCGCGGTGGAAGGTCTCGGTCAGCCACTCGGTGAACCCGCGGTCCATCGCCGCCTGGTCGGCCGGCGGCAGCAGCCCGCCCATGCTCTCGGCCAGGTCGTCGGCGTCGGCGAGCAGCACCGGCATGAACTCCTTCTCGAGGTAGGCGGCGTACGCCTCCCGGCCCGCCTCCGCGGCGGTGTACTCGCCGACGTTCTCCGCGGCCATCCCGGCCTTCCAGTCCAGCCCGGCGCCGTCGTGAGGGCCGACGCCGGCGATCGACGCGGCCGCGAGGCACCGCCCCGGCAGCTCGGCGGCGCAGCCGAGCGCCCTCGGACCTCCGCCGGACCAGCCCGCCGTCACGAACCGGTCGACCTCCAGCGAGTCGAGGATCGCCACGGAGTCGGCGACGTCGTCGACCATCTGCGGGTCCGGACGCGGCCGCACGGTGGAGTCGCCGTACCCGGGCCGCGAGTAGGTGATCAGCCGCAGCCCGGCCTCGCGGACGGCGCGGTCGAACGGCTCGTACGGCACCGCGGCGGACGGCGAGCCGCCGTGGAAGAGGACCGGGAACCCGTCGGGGTCGCCGCCGGTGAGCACCTCCAGGCTGCGGCCGTCTTCGGTGCGGACCTCGGTGTACCCAACGCTCATGCGAACGACACTAGGCCGGGCCCTAGCTCGAGGTTGTCAGCGCCCCTCGACCAGCCGCAGGGCCAGGCGCGGGCACAGCTGGACGGCGGTCCGGGCCATGCCGAGCAGTTCGGCAGGGACTGGTCCACGGACCACTGGGTAGCCCCAGTCGTCGAGGTCCACCGCCTCCGGGAGCAGCTCGTGGCAGATCCCGCGCGCCTGGCAACGGGGCCAGTCCACCCGCAGCTGCAGTTCGCTCATGTGTTGTTCCCGGGGTCCCCGCGGAACTGTGCGTCCTCCGCGCGAAGCTCCCTCTGCGCAGAGTTTCGTGGGGTGGTCATGACG
>JAWWPK010000014.1:0-8016 GCA_033854925.1 Nocardioidaceae bacterium
GGTTGCGCAGCAACCGGCCGAGCTCCCCACCACCGACCTCGCGCGCCACCCGGAGCCCCTCGACGACGCGGTCTCCGACCGGGTCGGCCAGCCGCGACTTGAGCCGGTCGAGGCTCTCGCCGAACCGTCCGGTCACCTGGTAGTCCAGCGCGAACGCGTCGAACGCCGGCCGCAGCGGCTCTGGACCGCGCACGCCGAGCGCGGCGAGCGCGTCCGGGAGCGACATGCCCGCCCGGACCGCGGACGCCAGGTTGTCGACGGCTTCGGGCCAGACCTCGGCGAGCTCCCGCTGTCGTCGCCGAGCCCGCCCGCTGACCACCGCGACCGGGAGGTAGCCACCGATGAGTCCGAACGCGAGCGCCACCGGCGGCGTCCGCGACACCACCTGCACCACGAACGCGGTCAGGGCGCCGGCCACGGTGCAGAGGACCAGGAAGCCGGTGATCGAGACCTCCCCCAACCCGGCCCTGGCCAGGAGCTCGGCGGTGCGTCCGTGCTTCTTGGCGGTCCTGGGTTGGGGCGGCACGAAGAACGCCGACCAGACCAGCAGCAGCCCGACGCCGACTCCGAGCCCGACGAGCGCACCCATGCCTAGCCCTCCGGTGGTCCGCTGAGGAGCCGGTGCACGTCGATGCCGCGTCGCTCGTACTGCTCGAGTCGCGGCGGCAGCCCACCGGTGCGGCGCAGCTCGGTGCCGTGGCGCACGAAGATCGGCTCGGTCTCGATGACGTCGTTCTCGACCCGGCCGGGGACGCCCACGACCTCGTTGACGCGGCGTACGCCGTGCTCGTCGATGCCGAGGTGGACCACGAGGTCGACACTGGTCGCGACGGTGGGCACCACGAACCGCGCGGAGATGTTCTCGCCCGCGAGCAGCGGGAGGGTGCAGCACTTCACGAGCGCCTCGCGGGCACTGTTGGCGTGGATCGTGCACATCCCGGGCAGCCCGGCGTTGAGCGCGAGCAGCAGGTCGAGGCACTCCTCGGCTCGAACCTCGCCGACGATCACCCGCGAGGGGCGCATCCGCAACGACTCCCTCACGAGATCGCGGAGGCGAACCTCACCCGTCCCCTCGAGGCCCTGCTGCCTGGTCTGGAGTGCGACCCAGTCAGGGTGGGTGAAGCGCAGCTCATAGACCTCCTCTGCACTGACGACCCGCTCGCCGCCGGGGATCGCGGCGGCGAGGCAGTTCAACATCGTGGTCTTGCCGGCCTGGGTGCCGCCGGCGATCAGGATGTTGAGCCCGCCCCGCACCGACGCCTCCAGGAACGCCGCCGCTCGCGGGCTGAGGCTGCCGAGCTCGACCAGGCTCTGCAGGCGGTGCGCCCGGACCGTGAACTTCCGGATGTTCACTGCGGAGAACCCGCGGCTGATGCCCTCCAGCACGACGTGCAGCCGATGCCCCTCGGGCAGCATGGCGTCGACGAACGGCTGGCTCAGATCGATTCGTCGGCCCGAGCTCTTGAGCATCCGCTCGACCAGCTCCTGCACCTGGGCCCGACTGAGCACGAGGTTGGTCAGCTCGTGCCGGCCGTGCCGGGCCACGAACACCCGGGACGGGTCGTTGATCCACACCTCCTCCACGTCCGGGTCGTCGAGGAACGGCTGCAGCGGCCCGAAGCCGCTCACCCGGGCGACGAGCTCGCCGACCACGGCCTCGGCGTCGGGCACCGGCGCCACCACGCCGGTCAGGCTGCGCTCGTCGTGGTCGCGCACCACCGACTCCGCGATCCGGCGTACGACGCCGGCGTCTGCCTGCGGGTCCACGCCCTCGCGCCGCACCACCTCGCGCACGTGCGCGTCGAGGCGCTCGACCAGCTCGTCGCGCGCGCTCGCCGGCGCACCGGCATGCGTCGTCGTCATCCAGAACCCGATTTCCCGAGAGGAGTCCTGCTTGGTCAGGACCGTAAGCCCGGTCTTGGCGGACAGGGAAGAGGCAGGAACGAATCTGTGGAGAACGAGCCTCGTGAGGCCCGTGTGATCGCGGCAAGACCGGCATCCTCGCCCCGATGTTCCGGGTTAGCCCGTAGCCGAAGACAGGTGGCTGCACTCTTAGCAGGGCGGCCGGGGCGGACCTACGTTTCCCGCATGACAATCTCTCTCCAGGTCCTGCGCCCGTCGCCCTCCATGGCCGTCGCGCTGCTCTCGCTCTTCATAGCTGTCGGAGGCACGGGTTATGCCGCCACGCAGCTCCCACACCACAGCGTCGGTACGCCCCAGCTCAAGAACAAGTCCGTGACCAGTCCCAAGGTGAAGGACGGCACCCTCGTGGCGGACGACTTCAAGGCCGGCACGCTGCTCCAGGGTCCGGTGGGACCCTCGACGGTCTACACCAAGTCGTTCCCGACCAAGATCGTGACGAACGGACAGTTCGAGTTCGCGTCGCTCGCGCTGCCGGCCGGCTCGTACTTCGTCGTCGTGCGAGCCAATGCCGCCAACACCGAGACCACGGTGACCAGGGTCGAGTGTGTGCTCCACGAGGCCGCGCACCCCGACCCCGCGATGGACTTCTTCAAGACGGGGCTGGCGGCGTCGACGTCCTATCCGCTGCAGCTGGACTCGTTAGTCATGGCAGGAGCCGTCACCCTCCCGGCCGGCGGGGTGGTCCAGGCGACGTGTGGTTCAGCTGGTGACACGGACGTCGAGCTGATCTCGGCTCAGATGACGGCAGTCAAGGTCGGCTCGCTGGTCGTGCAGTAGCCCGGACCCCCGCGGGAGCCGGATCGACGCATGCTCACCCAAGCACCCCTGTCCGGACCCCCAGCCCGGTCCCGCAGCCGCTGCCGGCCGAGGACTGACTAGCGCCGCGGCAGCAGGATCGACAGCTGTTGTGGGGTGTCCCCGGTGAGGTGGCCACCGAGCGCGGTGACCACCGCCCGCGCCTGGGTGAGCGCGATGTCGACGTTCGGGCCGGTGACCTGACGGAGGTCGGTGCAGGAGATCCGTATCGACAGGTGCCCCTCCTCGTCGGCCTCGAACTCCATCCGGACCGCACCCTGGCCGCGCTTGAGGACGTCGGCGAGGAGCAGGTCGAGGATGTGCTCGACCGGGCCCGGTGTGTACGTCGTCTCGATCTTGCCCTCAACGGCGGCAGTGAGCTGGCGGTCCTGCTCGCCGAGCGCATCCGCCCAGGTCTGGGCGCACTGGGTGGCCAGGTCGCGCAGCGGGATCTCGGCCCCGGCCACCAGCGCGTCACGGCGCGCCAGCGCGACCAGGTCACCGGCGATCGCGTCCATCGCCTCGATCCGGCCGACCGAGCGGGTCGCGACCGCCCGCACGTCGGCCGGTACGTCGTCGCGCTGGCCCAGCTCCTCCAGCTCGAGCCGGAGCCCGGTCAGGGGGGTGCGCAGCACGTGCGAGGCGTGCTCGGCGAACGCCTGCTCCGAGGCCAGCCGCTCCTGCAGCTGGCCCGCCGAGGTGAGCAGCGCCTGGCTGAGGGCCTTCGCCTCCGGGATGTGGGTGCGCGGCAGGTCCAGGTCGAACCGGCCCCGGCCCAGCTGGCCGGCGGCGCCGGCGAGCTGGCGGAACGGAGCCGTCAACCACCGGGCCATGACATAGCCGACCAGGGCCGCGACCAGGCCGACCAGCAGGATCAGGAAGCCCAGCGAGGTCTTGTCGCGGTCGGCCAGCCCGTCGAGCACGGACCCGGCCTGGGTCACGGTCAGCGAGCCGTCGCCGGCATCGACGGTCGTCGCGATCGCGTCGTCGGGGAAGCTCTCGTCGTACGCCTTCCCCTCGACGACGACCCGCAGGCCGGCGCCGGCGTCGAACGCCAGCCGGTCGGAGGAGTCGACGATCCCGGCGAGGAAGGCACGGTCCACCGGCTCGCCGAGCTGCTCGCGCTGCTCCACGAGCAGTGCCAGCGTGGCCGCCTGGCCGCGCAGCTCACGGCTCTCGTGGTTGCGCAGCTGCGTGTGCTCGTTGTAGCTGCGGACCCACAGGGCGCCGAACAGCAGCAGGACGCTGAGGACGACGAACGATGCGGTCAGGCGGGCACGCACTCGTCACCCCCTGGCTCGGGACACTGCGCTCAGTCGGACGGGTTGCCCTCGAGGCGGAATCCGACTCCGCGCACCGCCACGACCTTCTCCTGGACCCCGACGCTCTCCAGCTTCTGGCGCAGCCGGCCGATCGTGACGTCGAGGGTCTTGGTCGAGCCGTACCAGTTCTCGTCCCACACGTCGGCCATCAGGCGGGTGCGGGAGACCACCTTGTCCTTGTTGGCGACCAGGACGTTGAGGACCTCGAACTCCTTGCCGGTCAACGGCACCTCGTCGTCGCCGGAGAACACCCGGCGGGCGGCGACGTCGATGCGCAGGCCACCCTCGCTGAGGCTGTCGGCGGCGGCAGCGGCGTTGTTGGTGCGCCGCAGCAGGGCGCGGACCCGCGCCTGGAGCTCGGCCAGCCCGAACGGCTTGGCCATGTAGTCGTCGGCGCCGTAGTCGAGGCCGACCACGCGGTCGAGCTCGCCGGCCCGCGCCGTGACGATCATGATCGCGCCCTCGTAGCCGTTGTCGCGGGCCTTGCGGCAGACCTCGAGGCCGTCCATGTCGGGGAGCCCCAGGTCGAGGATGATCACGTCCGCGTGCCGCGCCTGGACGTCGTCGAGCGCCTTCTGCCCGGAGTCCACCCAGTGCACGTCGTAGCCCTCGCGCTCCAGCGTGCGGACGAGAGGGAACGCAATGTCCTCCTCGTCCTCCACGACGAGGACTCTCTGCGGCATGCCGCGAGCATAGGACTAGACAGCCGGTGCGCGCCGCGCAACCCACCGATCGCGGGGCCCCGGCTAGCCGACCGACAAGCGGGTCCGGGCGGGCCCGGCCACGCGCTGCGGCACCCGGCGGCCGGCGATGACCGCCAGCACGAACGCCGCGAGCGCGGCAGCGGCCAGCATCACCCACCCGCCGTCCATCACGAACGGGTAGCCGATCCAGGGCACCGCCAGCCAGACCCGCGCGTACGACGGCTCTGTCAGCGGCACCGTCCACGGGTCCGCGTGGCCGGTGGCGTCGGCCCGGGTGGTGGCGCCGTCGTCCCCGATGGCCACGATCCGGCGGGTCACCTGCTCGTCCGAGCCGGCGCCCGGCGGCGAGAAGGTGATCACGTCACCGACCGCGAGATCGGTGGGCGGCACCTCGCGGGCCAGCAGGACGGAACCTCGGCCCATGGAGCCGCCCATCGACCGGTCGGTGATCACGTGGCGCTCGAGGCCGAGCACCGCGGGCAGCAGTACGAGCAGCACGACCGGGGTGAGGATCAGCATCCCGAGCGCGAGCCGACGCCACTCACCACGGGTCGCCCGGTGCGGAACCGGTGCGATCTCCAAACCAGCACCCCCCTGCAGGTACGCGCCCCCCGAACGACCCGTGTTCGCCAAACTAGGGGGACTGTGTCCACGGGGGTCCACGCCCGGTCCACGCCCGCTCAAAGGTTCGGTAACACCGTCTGAGGGGCACTGCTCACCGAGCCACAGGGGACCACACAGGCCTCACGCGAACAGGTCGCCGTAGTCCTCCACGCGCTGCAGCACCTGGTCGAACCGGAGCTGCTCGATGGCGTCCGGGTCCTCCGCGCCGGCCTCCACCTCGTCCCAGCCGAGGGGGGTGGCGACGTAGGGCTTCTCCCTCCCGCGCAGCGAGTACGGCGAGATGGTGGTCTTCGAACCGGAGTTCTGCGACCAGTCGAGGAAGACCTTGCCGGAGCGGCGGGCCTTGGTCATGGTGGCCGTGACCGCCTTGGGGTGCGCCTTCTCGAGCTCCTCGGCGACCTCCTTGGCCAGCGCGGTGGACTCCTCGGAGGGCAGCCGCTTCGGCAGGTCGGCGTAGAGGTGCAGCCCCTTGCTGCCGCTGGTCACCGGCTTGGCGGTCAGGCCGCGCTCCTCGAGTGCGTCGGAGACCAGCAGCGCGACCTGGCAGCACTCGTGCAGCCCGGCCGGCTCACCGGGGTCGAGGTCGATCACCAGCCGGTCGGCGTTGCGGGGCTGCCCGTTGCGGCCGACTGTCCACTGGTGCACGTGCAGCTCGAGGGCAGCGAGGTTGACCAGCCAGGTGAGAGTGGCCAGGTCGTCGACGATCGGGAAGGTGAGGGTGCCGTCCTCCTTCGACGCGGTCCGCGAGCCCGTCGTCGGGACCTTCACCGTGTGCACCCAGGACGGCGTGCCGCCGGGGATGTTCTTCTCGAAGAAGCTCATGTCCTCGACGCCGTGCGGCCAGCGGATCCGGGTGACGGCGCGGTCCTTGAGGTGGGGCAGCAGCACCGGGGCGATCTGGGCGTAGTAGCTGAGCACCTCGCCCTTGGTGGTGCCGGTGCGCGGGTAGAGGACCTTGCCGAGGTTGCTGATCTTGAGGGTGCGGCCCTCGACGTCGACGAAGACCTCCTCCTTGTCGAACCCCCCTCGATTCTTGGCTTCGTTCTTCGGCATCGCTACTCCCCCACCGCGATGACCGGGACCCGCGCCGGGTCCAGGACCCGCATCAGCTTGTCCATGAAGGCACCGGGGGCGCTCACGCAGCCGGAGGTTGCCGCCGGCCCGTTGACGTGCAGGAAGATGCCGGCGCCGCGGTGCCGGACCTGGGCCGTGTTGAAGTCGGTGACCACCGCGATGCGGTACTGGTGATGGAAGTCGGTGAGCCGCTCGGAGCTGTCCGGGTCGCTCTTCGGCAGCCACCAGCGGAAGCCGCCCTCGGCCTGGTTGCGGTAGCGGTTGTAGTACGCCGACTCGTTGTCCTGCACCCAGAAGTCGCCGCTCTCGACCTGCCGGTAGCGCACCTTCCAGCGCGCGTCGGCGGCGTCGATGCCGAACGCCCACGGGAGCGCGTAGGTGCCCAGCGGCGTGGTGCCGGTGCCCTGAACCCGCTTGGTGCCGCGCACCAGGCCGCCGTACCCGATCCGGCCGTCGTCGGCGCTGAAGCGCGCCTGCCAGCCGGTGTCGGTGAGCTTCCAGAACGTCACCCGAGCCCGGTAACCGTCGGAGTGGTTGACGGTGACGACCTGCTGGGTGCCCTCGTGGAGCTGGACCTTGACCCCGTCGAGGGTGGTCGGGCTCACCGAGACCGCAGCGGCCAGGACCAGCTCGGCGATCACGGCTGGCTCCGAGTGTCATCGGGGGTGATATCGCTGCGCACCCCGCGGTACGACGGCTGGCGGAGCCGGGTGTAGCCGACGCCGTGGGTCTCCACGTCGACGACCAGCACCGGTTCGACCCAGAACGTGCCGCGCGCGTCGACGGCCGGGACCTCGTCGTCGAAGGGGCTGTCCGCCCGGGCGATCGGGGTGACCAGCGGCGTCAGCGCCCGGCTGGCCGCGCCGCCGATGCCGCTGCCGACCCGGCCCCGGTAGACGAGCCCGTCGCCGGTGAGCTCACCGACGAGCAGCGCGGCCAGCCGGTCGGTGGTGCCCTCCTGCGGGCGCCAGCCGCCCACGACGTAGGAGCGACGATGGCGGTGCGCGAACTTCAGCCAGCTCTTGGTCCGCTCGCCGAAGACGTAGCGCGAGGTGAGCCGCTTGCTCACGATCCCCTCGAGGCCCTGCTCGAGGGTGGCCCCGAACAGCATCGGCCCGTCGTCGTACGCCTCGGGCACCTGCCACGTCGAGTGCTCCAGGCCGAGGCCGCGCAGGACCTTGCGCCGCTCCCCCAGCGGCTGGTCGCTGACGTCCTTGCCGTCGACCCGCATCACGTCGAAGACCATGTAGGTCGCCGGCAGCCGGTCCGCGAGCCGGGCGGCGGAGGCGGCGTTGCGGACATGCATGCGGTCCTGGAGCACCCGGAAGTCGGGGAGTCCGCGGTCGTTGAGCGCGATCACCTCGCCGTCGACCAGGAGGTCCCGGTCGCCCAGCGGACTGCGGTTGAGCTCGGGCCAGGCCACGGTCACCGGGTTCTCGTTGCGGCTCAGCAGCCGCGTCGTACCGCTCCTGGTGGTGTCCGCGAGCACCCGCACGCCGTCCCACTTCACCTCGTGCGACCAGCCGGCATCGGTCGGCACGTGGGTACCGGTCGTCGCGAGCATGGGGCGCATG
>JAWWPK010000015.1:0-10946 GCA_033854925.1 Nocardioidaceae bacterium
CCAGCCGGCGTCCACAGGCCGACCGGTCGGCCGGGTTGTCCACAGGCCCGCCGCCCGTCCGGGCGCGGGGCGCCTGATCTTCCTAGGTTCGACCCATGCGCACGCGACGAACCTTCGAGCACGACGCGGCCCTCTCGCGCCGGCTGGCCCAGCTCGGCGACGAGCTCTCCAACGTGCGCTCGGCCCGGCCGGAGCCGCCCGCCACCGACCTGACGACCGCCCCCTGGTGGGACGACCACACCAGGCCCGCGGCGCCGCGCCGACCGCCGGCTCCGCCGCCACGAGCGCCCAGACCCCTGCCGGAGGTCGCACCGCGGCCGCTGTCACCGGGGCGGCACGCCCTTCGCTCGCGAGGTCCGGCCGGGCTCGGCGCCGCCCAGCTCGCCGTGGTAGCCGTGGTGGTGGCGGTGGGCCTCGCGGTCACCTGCTGGTGGCTGGTGCACGGGTCGGCACATGACGCTCCCGCTCTCGCCGCGGCCCCGGCGCCCGGGTTGGTCTCCGCGTCGCCCGCTGTCGAGCCGGTGGGCAACGCGTCCGGTGCTGGCCCGACCGGCGGCACACTGGGAGCGCCGTCCGCCGGGGCAGCTCCGGCGACCGTGACCGTCGACGTCGCCGGCAAGGTCCGGCACCCGGGCATCGCCGTCCTCGACGCCGGCTCGCGGGTCGTCGACGCGCTGAAGGCCGCGGGCGGCGCCCGTCCCGGGGTCGACCTGAGCGGGCTCAACCTGGCCCGGGTCCTCGTCGACGGCGAGCAGGTGGTCGTCGGCGGTCCGGCGCCCTCGGGTGCGGCCGCGGCTGTCTCGCCCCCGGCCGGCGAGCCGAGCGGTCCAGTGACGCTGGTCAACCTCAACACCGCCTCGGAGAGCGAGCTCGACACACTGCCGGACGTCGGCCCGGTGACCGCGGCCTCGATCCTGCAGTGGCGCGACCAGCACGGCGGTTTCACCTCGGTCGACGAGCTGCTCGAGGTCGACGGCATCGGCGAGGTCACCCTCGGCAAGCTCGCCCCCTACGTGACGGTGTGAGCGAGCATGCCGACCCTGCTCTCACCAGCCGCCTCGACCTCCGGATGCCGCTGCTCGGCGCGGCGGCTTGGCTCGGTGCGGTCGCGGGCACGCTGGCGACCGGTTCGGCGCTGCTGTCGGTCCTCGTGGTCGCGGTCCTGGTGGTGGCCGGTCTTGCGGTGGTGGCTGGCGGCCGGCGCCGCGACCTGGCCGTGGCCGCAGCCGCACTGCTGCTCGTGGCCGCCACCGCTGGAGCCGTCGCGGCGCTCCGGGCAGACCGGACGGCGCACAACCCCGTGGCCGCCCTCGCCGCCGACGGCGCCGTGGTCACGGCGGTCGGGGCGGTCGCCTCCGACCCACACGTCGTCTCCGGTGGTCCTCAGTCGTTCGCCGGGGACCAGGTGGTCTGGCGGCTCTCCCTGCATCAGGTCACCGGCCGCGGTCGCACCCTCGACGTGGTCGCCCCGGTCCTGGTCCTGGGCGGTGCCGACGACGCGCGGGTGCCACTCGGCGCGACCGTGCGACTGCACGGTGTGCTGGTGCCGGCCCAGGACCGCGACCTGGCTGCGTTGCTCCGGCCGACAGGCGAGGCCGAGGTCATCGGGGCACCCGGCCCCTGGTGGCGTGCCGCCGGGGCGGTCCGGCAGGCACTCCGGGACTCGGTGGCGCACCGACCCGCCGACCAGCGGGCCCTGGTGCCCGCGCTGGTCGATGGCGACGACGCCGAGGTCGACCCGAGCCTGCAGGATGCGTTCCGCGCCACCGGGCTGACCCACCTCCTGGCGGTCTCCGGCACCAACCTCACGCTGGTCGTCGGGTTCCTGCTGGCCCTGGCTCGCTGGTGCCGGGTGCGCGGGCGGTGGCTGCACCTGGTGGCGGCCGTCGGGATCGTCGGCTTCGTGCTGATCGCCCGGACCGAGCCGAGCGTGCTGCGAGCTGCGGTGATGGGCACGATCGGCCTGGTAGCGCTCGGCACCGACGGCCGGCACCGGGCCCTGCGCGGACTCGGGACCGCGGTCGTCGTCCTGATGCTGCTCGACCCGTCCCTGGCGGTCTCGGCCGGCTTCGCCCTGTCCGCGCTGGCCACCGGCGGGATCCTGCTGCTCGCTCCGTCCTGGCGCGACGCGCTCGCGCGCTGGCTGCCTCGGTGGCTGGCCGAGGCGATCGCGGTCCCGGCGGCCGCGCAGCTCGCGTGCACGCCCCTGGTCGCCGCGATCTCAGGGCAGGTCAGCCTGGTGGCGGTGGTCGCCAACCTGGTGGTCGCCCCGGTGGTCGGGCCGGCGACCGTGCTGGGGCTGGCGGGCGGGGTGCTGACCCTGGCGTGGGCGCCGCTCGGACGGCTCTGCGGGACGCTCGCATCGTGGTGTGTGGCCTGGCTGATAGCGGTCGCCGAGCACGGCGCTGCGCTGCCGACCGCAGCCGTCGGGTGGGGGACCGGCCCGGGCGCACTGGTGCTGCTGACGGTCCTCACCGTGGTCGTCGCTGTCGTGGGGCCACGACTGCTGCGCCGGCCGGTGACCGGGCTCGGGGCCGCCCTGCTGCTGGTGGTCGCGGTGGTGGTGCGGCCGCCGACGTTCGGCTGGCCCCCCGACGGGTGGGTGCTCGTCGCGTGCGATGTCGGTCAGGGCGACGCCCTGGTGCTCAACGCCGGGGCCGGGCAGGCCGTCGTCGTCGACACCGGGCCGGAGCCGAGGGCTGTGGATCGGTGCCTCGACCGGCTCCGGGTCGGCACCGTGCCGCTCCTGGTGCTGACCCACTTCCACGCCGACCACGTCGACGGGATCACCGGCGTGCTCGCAGGACGCCAGGTCGGCGCGGTCGAGACCACCCGGCTGCTCGACCCGCCGGGCGGGGTGCGCGAGGTCGACGAGGCTGCGTCGGGTGCCGGGCTCACCGCTGCGCCCGCGACGTACGCAGCGACGTCAGTGGTCGGTCCGATCACCATGCAGGTGCTGTGGCCGCTCCCCGACTCCCCGACGGTGGGACCTGGCGACGGGTCGACCGCCAACGAGGCGAGCGTGGTGCTGCTCGTGCAGGTGGCGGGGTTGCGGCTGCTGCTCACCGGCGACGTGGAGCCCGAGGGCCAGGCCGAGCTGGCCCGGCTGCTGCCGGGGCTGCACGTCGACGTCCTGAAGGTGCCGCACCACGGCAGCCGCTACCAGGACGAGCCGTGGCTGCTCTCGCTCGAGCCCGAGGTCGCCCTGGTCTCGGTCGGCGCCGACAACGACTACGGGCACCCGGCGGAGTCGACGTTGACGCCTCTCGAGCAGGCAGGCGTCGAGGTCTACCGCACCGACCAGGACGGCGACCTCGCGGTCGTGGCCGACGGCGCAGCGCCGCACGTGGTCACCAGCGGCTGACCTGAGGCGGCGCTGTCGGGGCGCTGACCTAGGGTGGCGACATGGCCAGCTTGGAGTCGCCGCTCGGCCGGGTCACGCTGGTTACCGGCAAGGAGGAGTTCCTCGGGGAGCGCACCGTCGCCGCCGCGCGCGATGCGGTGCGGCGCGCGGACCCGGAGGCGGAGTTCTCCGAGACCCAGGCGGCCGGACTGAGCCTGGCGACCTTCGGGGAGCTGGCCGCGCCGTCACTGTTCAGCTCGGTGCGCTGCGTCGTGGTGCGCGCCCTGGAGGAGCTCCCCGACGAGTCGGTGGACGGCCTGCTCGACTACGCCGCCGCGCCCGCGGAGGACGTCGCGCTGGTGCTCGTGCACACAGGCGGCGCCAAGGGCAGCGGGGTGCTCACCAAGCTGCGGAAGGCGCCGATGGTCACGGAGGTGAAGTCCGTCGAGATCAAGCCCTGGGAGTTCCCGGGCTTCGTGGCCGCCGAGATCAAGTCGCACGGCGGACGCATCGACAAGGAGGGCGCCCAGGTCCTGGTCCAGGCCGTGGGACAGAACCTCCGGGCGCTCGCCAGCGCGGCCGACCAGCTCGTCGCCGACGCCGACGGGAAGCCGATCACCACCGAGCTGGTGCGGCGCTACTTCGGCGGCCGGGCCGAGGGGAAGGCCTACCTGATCGCCGACGCCGCGCTGTCCGGGCGTCGCCAGACCGCGGTGGAGGAGCTCCGCTGGGCAGTGGCGACCGGCATGTCAGCGACCTACGTCACCGCCGCGTTCGCGGGCTCGACGCGCGCACTCGCCCACTACGTCGCGGCCCCCAAGAACCAGAAGGACTCCGAGATCGCGAGCGGTGCCGGCGTGCCCCCGTGGAAGCTCAAGGAGCTCAAGGCCCAGGCGCAGGGCTGGACCGAGGCCGGGCTGGCCCGAGCGATCCGCGCGGTCGCCCAGGCGGACGCCGACATCAAGGGTGCTGCCAGCGACGCCAACTACACCCTCGAGCGGCTGGTCCTCACCATCACCGGGCTGCGCTCCTGATCCGCCGTACTGGGTCGTGCGCGGATGCTGGGAAGCGCCTCAGAGAGTGGCGGCCTTCTTGGCGATCGCGGACTTGCGGTTCGCGGCCTGGTTCTTGTGGATGACACCCTTGGAGGCGGCCTTGTCCAGCTTCTTGGTGGCGTCCTTGGCGAGCACCAGGGCCTCGGCCGGGTCCCCGGTCTCGGCGGCCTCGCGGAACTTGCGCACGGCGGTCTTCAGGCCGGTCTTGACGGCCTTGTTGCGCTCGTGCGCCTTCTCGTTCTGCTTGTTCCGCTTGATCTGGGACTTGATGTTGGCCACAGGTGAACTCTCGGCTCGGTGGTGTGCAGGGACTCAGTCGATGGGCGCGGCGGACGGACCGCCAGCGCGACGGACCACGGTAACAGCGGCCCGGTCAGCGCCTCAAATCCAGGCAGCGGTCACGCCCAGCCCCGACGCTCGCACAGCCAGTCCCAGCACACCTCGCCCTGCCAGCGCTGGGCGTCGCGGATGAACGGTGAGGTCGGCGGCACCGGATCCTCGGCGCTCTTGAGGAAGTAGCCCGTCACGAGCGCCAGGACGACGTCGACGTCCTCCTCGGGCACCGCGGACAGGAGTGGGTGGCCGGCGATCACGGCGGCCACGTCGAGGCCGTCCCCGCGCGGGCCGATCAGAAGGAACAGCGAGTCCAGCCAGGCGGCGCCGACCATCGGCCAGTTCCAGTCGCACAGGAGCGCCCGGCCGTCGGCGATGAGCAGGATGTTGTCGTCGCGGACGTCGGTGTGCACGACGGTCTCGCCGGCCACCACCTCGACGTACCGTCCCGCCAGGGTCGCCGCTTCCTCGAGGTGCGGCAGGTCCGGGCGGGAGCTGCGCAGGTGGTCCCAGTACGCCGGCCACGCCGCGAGCTCCTCCGCAGCGGGCGGCAGTCCCAGTCCGGCTGGCGGCGGGGTCAGGACCGGCGCCGCCGCGGTCAACGTGTCGAGGCAGAGCTGGAGCTCCGCCAGCCGCCAGGGCCGGCGCGGGGACCGCGCCTCGACGTACTCGGTCGAGAGCACGAACCAGTCGTCCACGTCGAGGCTCCAGAGCAGCGGCGGGGCCGGCGCCGCGGCCGGCAGCGCCAGCAGCTTGCGGGCCTCCTCGCGGTAGGCCTCCGCGAACATCCGCTGGGCCTTGGTCGAGGCCGCCTTCACGAAGTGCCGGCTGCCGTCCTCGCACTCCAGCACCGACGCGAAGCCGGGCGTGAAGCCGCTGTTCTGCGAGGTGGCGGAGGCGACCGTTGCACCGCAGCGTCCCTCGATGGCGGTCCGGACCGTGGGCGGCAGATGCGCCCACTCCAGGCGTCGGGCGGTCCGGCCGTGGGGGATCGGCGAGGTGTGCACCTGGCCATCCTCGCCGCACCCGGTGCCACGGACCGAGCCGGTTGCGGCGTCAGGCGGCCCAGGGGTAGGGGTCCGGCGTCGGGCCGCCGTCCCACAGCTTGCGCAGCACCCGCGCCAGCCGTGACGGCTGGTGCGCGTCAGCCGCGGTGTCGCGCACCGTGGCGAGGAACTGCGCGCCGGTCGAGACGCTCACCGAGGCCGGGTCGTCGAAGGTGGCTCGACCCGCGGCGACCGCGACGGACGAGAGCAGCGACCGCCGGGAGGTCCGCAGCGCCGGGTTGCCGGCCTCGGCCTCGAGCAGCCGGTGCACGCCGGGCTGGTCACGCACCGCCGAGCGCCAGGCCACGGCGACGCTCGCCTCTGGCGTCTCGGCGCCCAGCTCGAGCGCCACGTCGATGCGCGAGAGCAGCTGCCGCGACCAGTGGTCGTGCAGCGCGACGAGGAGCGCGTCGCGACCGCCGTACGTCGCGGCGAGCTCGCCGTCCGGAGCGAGGGTGGCGCCGTCCTCGATCGCGCGGACCACGCGCAGGATGGTGGAGCGGTGGCGGGTCTCGGTGGTCATGCCGAAGACGCTAGGGATCCGCGCGCGTTAGATCTGCCGCCGACGGGCGGGTCTTGCGGGCCCGACCTGGGGCGGAGGGGCACGGCCCACCCTCCGACCGGAGTCGGATGTGCGCGCTGCCGCGCCGCCCTACCCTCGTGGGGTGGACATTGGCGCCCTCCCGGCCTTCGTGCTGCGGATGAAGCGTCGCTGGGTGGCCTCCGGGCTGCCCGACTACCCACTGTGGATCGCGGCCTTGATCGACTCGGCCGCACTGGTCACCGCGGTCGTCGTCGTGCTCCAGCGCACCGGCGACGCACTGCTGCCCGTCGCCGGGCTGGTCCTGCTGGCGCTGCTCCCGTGGTTGCTCGAGATCTGGGTGCAGGGGCACGCCTGGTCGGCGTTCGTGGTCCTGACCGGCGGCTCCGTCGCCGTACTGATGACCGGTTATCCGGTCGAGTACGAGTTCGCGCCGTTCCTGCTCGTCCTGATGACCGGGCACGTCACCGCGGTAGCCGGCCTCGCGCGAGGTGTGTTGGTGCTGGCCGCCGGCGAGGCGGTGATCGTGCTCACCGGGCTGACCGGGCACGTGGCCGGCGCCGAGGCCGCCATCTGGGCCGGCGCGATCGCGGTGGGCCTCGACATCGGCTTCATCATGCGCTCCCAGCAGCTTCGCATCGAGGCCCAGGCCCGCGAGCACGCGATTCGGGAACGGCAGGCGGTGCTCGAGGAGAGGCACCGGATCGGTCGGGAGGTGCACGACCTGGTCGCGCACTCCCTGAGCGTCACGATGCTGCACCTGACCGCTGCCCGCCGCGAGGTCGAGGACGCCGCCGAGCTGGGCGACGAGGCTCACCTCGCCGATGCCATAGCCGCGCTCCGCGACGCCGAGCGCGTCGGCCGCCAGGCGATGGCGGACATCCGCGGCACCGTCGGCCTCCTGGGCCGCGACGAGGATCCGGTGACCGCACCGACGCCCTCCCTCGAGGACCTGCCCGGCCTGCTGGCGGACTTCCGGGGCGCCGGCCTGGCCGTGGCGTACGACGCGCAGGGCGACCTCGCCCAGGTGCCGGCCACCACGGCGCTCGGCCTGTACCGCATCGTGCAGGAGTCGCTGGCCAACGTCGCCAAGCACGCACCCGGCTCCCGGGTGCAGGTGCGGCTGGACGTCGCGCGCGACCCGGGCGAGCTGACCGTCACCAGCGACCTCCCTCGCGGTGCCCGCCCAAACCCCGGCGGTTCCGGTCTCTCCGGGATGGCCGAGCGGGCCGCCCAGCTCGGCGCCGGGTTCCGCGCCGGGCCGGTCGATCGGTCGTGGGTGGTCCACGTGGAGCTGCCTCGCGGCGACCTGACCACGGACGGTCACGTGTGCCCGCTGCCCAGGCTGGCCGCGCCGTTCCGCCGGACCGCCCCTGGTCCGGCATGAGCCACGCCGAGGAGCCGACGATCCGGGTGCTGCTGGTCGACGACCAGGAGCTCGTGCGGTCCGGACTGACCCGGATCCTGCGCCGCCGCGACGGCTTCCTGGTGGTGGGGGAGTGTGACGACGGCGACCAGGTGCTGGCCGCGGTCGAGGAGCTCCGGCCCGATGTCGTCGTCATGGACCTGCGGATGCGCCGGATGAACGGCATCGACGCGACCATCGAGCTCCGCCGTCGTGCGGACACCCCGCCGGTCCTGGTGCTCACCACCTTCGACGACGACGAGCTGCTCTCCGGGGCGTTGCGAGCCGGTGCGGCCGGCTTCCTGCTCAAGGACAGCCCCGCCGAGGAGGTCGTGCGCGGCGTCGCCGCGGTGGCCGCCGGTCATGCGCTGCTCGACCCGGCTGTCACGGGACGGGTCCTGGACCGGTTCCGCGCCACCCCGGACGCGGTCCCCGTGACCCCGCCCGAGGCGATCGAGAAGCTGACCGCCCGCGAGTGCGAGGTGCTCGAGCTGATGGGGCGCGGCCTCAGCAACGGCGAGATCGCCAGCACGCTCGTCATCTCGGAGGTCACGGTGAAGAGCCACATCGGCCGGATCTTCACCAAGCTCGACCTGCGCGACCGGGCTGCGGCCATCGTCTACGCGTTCGACCGTGGACTGGTCTCACCGAGCGGCAGTTGACGGCCATGGTCCAGACCCTGAGGAATCGGGCCACGACCTGACGCGTGGGAGGATTGGGAGTCCCGAAATCAGCCCGATCACGAGAGCGAGCCGTTGTCTCCGAAGCCTGCGCCGCCGCCCGGCCGCACCGACCCGGCGACGATCCGCAACTTCTGCATCATCGCCCACATCGACCACGGCAAGTCGACCCTCGCGGACCGGATGCTGCAGCTGACCGGCGTGGTCGACGAGCGCAGCGCCCGGGCGCAGTACCTCGACCGGATGGACATCGAGCGCGAGCGCGGGATCACCATCAAGAGCCAGGCCGTCCGGATGCCGTGGACGGTGGAACCCGGCAACGCTCAGGGTGCCGAGCCCGGCACCTATGTGCTCAACATGATCGACACCCCGGGCCATGTCGACTTCACCTACGAGGTCTCCCGGTCGCTGGAGGCCTGCGAGGCCGCGATCCTGCTCGTCGACGCGGCGCAGGGCATCGAGGCGCAGACCCTGGCCAACCTCTACCTCGCGATCGCGGCCGACCTCCAGGTGATCCCGGTGCTCAACAAGATCGACCTGCCGAGCGCCAACCCTGAGAAGTACGCCGAGGAGCTTGCGCACATCATCGGCTGCGAGCCGGACGACGTGCTGAGGGTGAGCGCCAAGACCGGCGAGGGCGTCGCCGAGGTGCTCGACGAGATGGTCAGGCGCACTCCGGCCCCGGTCGGTGACGCCGACGCCCCGGCCCGCGCGCTGATCTTCGACTCCGTCTACGACACCTATCGCGGCGTGATCACCTACGTCCGCGTCATCGACGGAAAGCTCAGCCACCGCGACCGGATCAAGATGATGTCGACCGGTGTCACCCACGAGCTGCTCGAGCTCGGGGTGATCAGCCCCGAGCCGGTCCGGGCCGGCGAGATCGGGGTCGGCGAGGTCGGCTACCTCATCACCGGCGTGAAGGACGTCCGTCAGTCCCGGGTGGGCGACACCGTGACCACCCAGCACCACGGCGCCGTCGAGTCGCTGGGCGACTACAAGCACCCGAACCCGATGGTCTACGCGGGTCTCTACCCGATCGACGGCGACGAGTTCGGTGACTTCCGCGAGGCCCTGGAGAAGCTCCAGCTGAACGACGCCTCCCTCGCTTACGAGCCGGAGACCTCGGGCGCGCTGGGCTTCGGCTTCCGCTGCGGCTTCCTGGGCCTGCTGCACATGGAGATCACCCGCGACCGGCTCGAGCGCGAGTTCGGCCTCGACCTCATCTCGACCGCGCCCAACGTGGTCTACGAGGTCGTGATGGAGGACGGCTCCGAGCACGAGGTGACCAACCCGAGCGAGTTCCCGGAAGGGAAGATCGCCGAGGTCCGGGAGCCCATCGTCCGGGCCACGATCCTGTCTCCGAGCGACTACATCGGCACCATCATGGAGCTCTGCCAGCAGAAGCGCGGCACGCTGCTCGGGATGGACTACCTCTCTGCGGATCGCGTCGAGATGCGCTACACGCTCCCGATGGGCGACATCGTCTTCGACTTCTTCGACCAGCTGAAGTCCCGGACCAAGGGCTACGCCTCGCTCGACTACGAGCGCTCCGGCGAACAGGCGGCCGACCTGGTCAAGGTCGACATCCTGCTGCAGGGCGAGCCGGTCGACGCGTTCAGCGCGATCGTGCACAAGGAGGCGGCGTACTCCTACGGCGTGATGATGGTTGCCAAGCTCAAGGAGCTGATCCCGAGGCAGCAGTTCGAGGTGCCGATCCAGGCCGCGATCGGCGCCCGGGTGATCGCCCGCGAGAACATCCGCGCCATGCGCAAGGACGTGCTGGCCAAGTGCTACGGCGGCGACATCACCCGCAAGCGCAAGCTCCTCGAGAAGCAGAAGGAGGGCAAGAAGCGGATGAAGATGGTCGGTCGGGTGGAGGTCCCCCAGGAGGCGTTCGTCGCCGCGCTGTCGACCACTGAGCGCTCCGTCAAGTAGCCGGCGCACGTCACTTCAGCCCATCTGCGAGCACTGGGCCACACCCGTTACACGGTTCAGGCCTGCGGCCGCCACACCCAGCGTGGCCAGCGCAAACCCCTTACCAAAGAGGGGATATCCTGACCGCGAGCTGCTCCCGACCGGCTCCGGCCGGGCATCGTGGGGAGCGTCTCGGGGCCGGCTTTGTGGGGAGTCGGCGACGAAGCACAGGGGGAACGGCTATGGAGCCGAACGACGCCGCAAGCAGCAGCGCGCGTGCGCACGAGCTGCGCGCGAGCCTGGGCGCGCGCCGTGAGGTGGAGGCGCTGCTGGCCGAGGCCAGCGCGACCCGAGAGGCCGCGGTCGCCGACGCCGATGCCCTCATCGAGGAGGCCCAGCAGGTCTCCGAGCAGCTGCTCCGCGAGAGCCGCACGGACGCCGATCGCAACACCACCGACGCGCGGCTGCGGGCCGAGGGCGTCGTGGCCCGCGCCCGCACCGAGGCCGAGGACATCACCCGGCAGGCCCGGGCCGCCGCAGACGCCGTCCGCGCGCGAGCCGAGGCCCAGGTCGAGGAGCACCGCAAGCGGGTCCGCGCCGAGCTGACCGAGCAGGTCACCCGCGAG
>JAWWPK010000016.1:0-2691 GCA_033854925.1 Nocardioidaceae bacterium
CCCGGACGACGTGGCGGGCGCGAACGGCACCACCGGCGGGAGTGCGCAGGGCGGCGAGGTCGTCCCCGGCACCGGAACCAGCGGGGACACGACGGGCGACACCTCGTCCGGTGACACCACCGGGACCGGTACGACGACGAGCAGCGGCACCACGACCGGCGGCGGCACCACCGCGGGAGGCTCCGGCAGCGGCGGCCAGGCCGGCTCCGGGACCGGCTCCACGGCTGGCGGTGATGGCAGCGGCGGCGACAACGCGCCGGACGGCGGCGCCGCCGGCGTCAGCTGCGACGGCTTCAAGAACGGCCCGGGGATCACCGACTCCGACATCACCATCGGCAACGCCTCCGACATCTCCGGCCCGGTGCCCGGCCTCTTCGAGTCCAGCCAGGACGCCGTCAAGGCCTACGTCGCCTACTTCAACTCGACCAGCGACATCTGCGGTCGCAAGCTGAAGCTGGCCACCTACGACAGCCGGACCGACGCCGGTGCCGACCAGGCCAACTACGCCAAGGGCTGCGACGAGACCTTCGCGATGGTCGGCTCCATGTCGGCCTTCGACTCCGGCGGTGCTGCGACGGCACAGGGCTGCGGCCTGCCCGACATCCGCTCTGCGGCCGTCACCAGGGACCGCAACGCCTGCACGACCTGCTTCCCCGCCCAGTCGGTCAACACCGGGGAGTGGGAGAACGCTCCGGGCGCGTTCATCAAGCAGAACTACCCGGACGCCGCCGCGCACGCCGCGGTCCTCTACATCAGCGCCGGCGCGGCCGCCGAGAACGGCCCGGTCGAGGCCGCGGCCATGACCAAGCAGGGGCTGCACTTCGACGTGGTCCAGGGCATCGACGTCGCCGAGTTCAACTACGCGCCGTACGCGCAGCAGCTCAAGGACAAGGGCGTGAAGGTGGTCTTCTGGGTCGGCGCCTACCAGCAGTCCGTGCGCCTGGCCCAGGCCTTCCAGCAGGTCGGCTACAAGCCGGAGCTCTACCTGCGGGACCCCACCGACTACATCCCCGACTTCGTCAGCTCCGGCGGTGACGCCGTCGACGGCACCGTGGTCTTCCTGAACTTCGTGCCGTTCGAGGAGGCCAACACCAACCCGGAGATGCAGCTCTACATCAACTGGCTCCAGCAGGTCAGCCCGGGTGCGTCGCCGACCTTCTTCGGAGTCTTCTCGTGGTCCGCGGCCCGGCTCTTCGTCGAGAAGGCCGCGGCGCTCGGCGGCAAGCTGAGTCGCTCGACGCTCATCGACGCGCTCCGCAAGACCGACAACTGGACGGCCAACGGCATGACCGCGCCACAGCACGTCGGGAGCAAGCGGACCGGCGACTGCTGGCGGTTCATCCAGCTCAGCGGCGGCTCGTGGAAGCCGGTGGGCGGGAACAAGTACACCTGCGCCGGTACGACGACAGGCTGAGGACGCGACCGTGAGCTCCTTCATCGCCTACACCCTGTTCGGGCTCTTCTCAGGAGCGGCGTACGCGATCGCGGCCAGCGGCCTGGTGCTCACCTACAGCACGACGCGGGTGTTCAACGTGGCCCACGGCGCGTTCGGCATGCTGCTGTCGTTCGTGTTCTGGGACTTCAGCGTCCGGCAGGGGATGCCCACCATCCTCGCGCTCGCCCTGGTCCTCTTCGTGGTCGCGCCCGCGATCGGCTGGTTCATCGCCCGGTTCGTGGCCCGCGGCCTCGGGGACGCGCCGGCCAGCGTCTCGCTGGTCGTCACGGTGGCGCTGCTGGTCGGCTGCATCGGCGTGGCCGAGCAGGTCTACCCGGAGGAGGCGCGCACCGTCCTCCCGTTCTTCACCGGCACGACGTACGACGTCGGCGGAGCCTCGATCACCGCCCACCAGGTGATCACGATCCTCGCCTCGGTGCTGGTGGCGGCCGGGCTCTACGTGCTGCTCACCCGCACCCGGATCGGCACCGCGATGCGGGCGTCGGTCGACAACCCGGAGCTGCTTCGGCTCTTCGGCGGCAAGCCCGACCGGGTCGCGGCCCTGGCCTGGATGATCGGCATCTCCCTGGCCGGCCTCGGCGGCATCCTCCTGGTCTCGACGGTGGGACTCGACAAGTACTCGCTCACGCTGCTCGTCATCAACGCGTACGCCGCCGCGATGCTCGGCCGGCTCAAGAGCCTGCCGCTGACCTTCGTCGGCGCCATGGGCCTGGGGCTGCTCACGTCGTACGTCCCGGGCTACGTCCACCTCGACGGCTGGCTCGCCCAGATCAAGAGCGTCATCCCGGCCCTGTTCCTCTTCGTCGTGGTGGTGGCCCTGCCCCAGACCCAGCTGCGGATCGGCCAGGTCAAGGGCATCGTCTCGGCACCGCTGCCCTCGCTGTCGCGCGCCCTTGGCTGGAGCGCCGGGCTGCTGCTGTTCGTGGCGCTGCTGGCCGGCGCGATGTCCACGGCCAACCAGCTGCTCGTCGGCACCGCCGCGACCTTCGCCATCGTGATGCTGTCTCTGGTGCTGCTCACCGGCTACGGCGGCCACGTCTCGCTGGCCCAGCTCACGTTCACCGGGGTCGGTGCGCTCGTCTACTGCAAGCTCGAGGAGCCCACCCTCCTGGGCCTGCTGATCTCGGCCCTGGTCGCGGCGGGCGTGGGCGCGCTCGTGGCGCTGCCGGTGCTCCGCCTGACCGGGCTCTACCTCGCCCTGGCCACACTCGCCTTCGCCTCGATCATGGACAAGA
>JAWWPK010000017.1:0-3584 GCA_033854925.1 Nocardioidaceae bacterium
ACCTCTTCGTCGGGCGGATGAAGGCTACTGGCTAGTTCTACCAGTGAGTAACTTCATCGTAGGCAGCAGGTCACGGCCCGTGCAAGGAAACGCACCGTCCGGTGTGACCGGGATCTCGCCGGGCGCGCGGAATCAGACCTCGCAGTGCCGCTGGGGTCGGCGGCGGACTTGTCCATATGATTGTCCACAAAGTGGGTACAATTACTGCAGAGAACCGCTGCCCGAGGAGTACACCGATGCGACGACTGGTCCTGCTGGCCCTGGTCGGTCTGGCCGCACAGCTGGTCGACGGCTCGCTCGGCATGGGCTACGGCGTCACCTCGGCCACGCTGCTCGTGGCCGCCGGCATCGGCCCGGCCGCGGCGTCGGCCGCCATCCACTTCTCCGAGCTCGGGACCACGCTGGTGTCCGGCCTCTCGCACCACACCCTCGGCAACACCGACTGGCGCACCGTTGGCGTGCTCGCGCTCCCCGGCTTCGTCGGCGCCTTCGCCGGGGCGACCCTGCTGGTGAACCTGGACGCCGACATCGCGATCCCGGTGGTCGCCTCGATCCTGATCGTGCTCGGCACCTACGTGACCTACCGGTTCCTCGCCCCCCGCAGGCTGCAGTTCGGTCCCCGTCCGGGCGCCCGGTTCCTCGCCCCGCTCGGCCTCTTCGCCGGTGCCATCGACGCCCTCGGTGGCGGCGGCTGGGGTCCGGTCGGCACGTCGACGCTCCTCGCATCCGGTCGGCTCGAGCCGCGCAAGGTGGTCGGCTCGGTGGACACCGCGGAGTTCGTGGTGGCGGTCGGCGGGTCGCTCGGCTTCCTGGTCGGGCTCGGGACCCAGGGCATCCATTGGGCGTACGTCGTGGCGCTGATGGTCGGCGGTGTCCTCGCAGCTCCGGTCGCCGCCACGCTGGTCCGCTATCTGCCTGCGCGGGTCCTCGGAGTCGCGGCGGGTGGCCTCATCGTCCTCACCAACCTGCAGACCCTCGCCGACTGGTCGGACGCGTCCGGGGTGACCGAGGGGCTGCTCGCCTCGACCGTCTTCACCCTCTGGGTGCTGTGGACCGCGTGGGCCGTCAAGCTCGAGCAGCCGGCCGACCCGCGCGACCCGCGCACGGCGACCCCGGTCGGTGCCTGAGAGTCAACGCTCGCAGTTCCTGCGAATCTCGGTGCGGCAGGTGTCGACGCCGTCGGATCCGTCGGCGGCGTCGCGGCCGGGCCCGCCGATGAGGACGTCGTCACCGTACCGACCCAGCAGGCGGTCCGGGCCCCCGTCGCCGCGGAGCACTGACCTGAAGCGGCCGCAGTGCTTCAGATTCATGCCGTAGTCGTTGGCGATCCGGGTCAGCTTGTCCCGGCCGCCCCCGCCGCTGACCACGATGTCTCGCCCGAAGGCGTTGAGGATGTTCCTCTCGTTGTCGCCCTTCATGCGCACCTTGCAGGCGGTCGCGGTGGCGGTGTGCAGGCCGACCGTCGTCACGCTCAGCAGCCCGTCCACGCCTGCCGTCTGGGCGGCAAGGTCGACCCGAGCCGACTTCTGGCCGCGCGCGAAGAGGAACCCGGTAGAGCTGCCGAAGTCGACGGTGCCGGTGCCCGGGGTCGAGGTCGGCAGCAGGGTGATGTCCCCGCGTCCTCCGCCCATGGCGACGTGGAACGAGCTGATCTCATCGATGGTGACGTCGCTGTTCCCTGCGCCGCCGACGTAGGTGTCGCTGCCGGCGGCCAGGCGGACGAAGGTCGTGGTGCCGGCCGGCGCGGTGGACACGACCGAGTCGTCGCCGGCGCCCGTTTGGACGCCCCCACCGACCACGCAGATGAGGTCGTTGCCGCCCAGCGCCTTGACGTCCGTCTCTGCGCCGGTCGAGACGATGACGTCGTTGCCCTCGGTCCCGATGATGTCCCCGTGAGCACCCTCGATCGTCGCGGGCTGGCCCTGGCAGACAGCGGCGGCGGCGTACGTCGGACCGCTGGGCCCGGTCAGCGCGATCGCGGACGGTACGACGAGGGCAACGGTGAGTGCGGCACGCAGCTTCATGGTTCCTCCCGGGTTCAGCCTGACGTGTGCGACGCCGGACGTCACCGCTCACAGTTCTTGCGGACCTCGGTGCGGCAGGTGTCGACGCCGCCCGCGCCATTCGCGACGTCGTGGCCACGGCCGCCGACAAGTATGTCGTCGCCGAGCCGACCCGACAGGCGGTCCGGGCCCGCCTCGCCACGGAACACTGACTTGTAGGCGCCGCACTCGGGCAGGTCCAGGTCGAAGCCGTTGCCGACCCGGGCCAGCGTGTCCCGGCCGCCACCACCTGACATCACGATGTTGTGGCCGAAGGCGCCGAGGTCGTTGTTCTCGTCATCACCCTTCATCCGCACCTTGCAGCCGGTCGCGGTGGCGCTGTGCACCCCGACCGTGGTCACGGTGAGGAGGCCGTCGACGCTGGCCGTCTGCGCGGCCAGGTCCACCCGAGCCGTGTTCTCCCCGAAGGCGTAGAGGTAGCCGGCGGAGGTGCCGAAGTCGACGGTGCCGGTGCCCGGGGTCGAGGTCGGATACAGCTCCATGGTCCCGCCGCTGCTCATGGTGACGTGGAACGAGCTGATCTCGTCGGCGATCACGTCACTGCCCCCGGCGCCGCCGACGAAGCTGTCGGTGCCGCCGTTGAGGTAGGCGAAGGTCACGGTGCCGGCCGGCGCGGTGGACACGACCGAGTCGTCGCCCAGGCCCGAGTAGACGTGACCGCCGACCACGCAGACGAGGTCGTTGCCACCCTTGGCCTGGACCTCGGTGTCCGGCCCGGTCGAGACGATGACGTCGTTGCCCTCGGTGCCGATGATGGTCCCGGTGGAGCCCTCGATCGTGGCGGGCTGCCCCTGGCAGACGGCAACGGCGGCGTACGTCGGCGCGACCGGTCCGGTCAGCGCCATCGTCGACGGTACGACGAGCGCGACGGTCAGCGCGGCACGTAGGTTCATGGTTCCTCCTGGGGTCAGCCTGCCTCGTTGGATGCCGACGTGCACCGGTCAGTTCGCGCCATTGACAGATCTGCCAGAGCGTCGTCGTGTAAGACGACCGAACTGATCAACACATCTGACACACTGGCCCCGTGCGAGTTTCAGCGAAGTCCGACTACGCACTGCGCGCGTTGATCGAGATGGCCTCCCGTTCCGACGGCAAGGCCGTGAGCGCCGAGGAGCTGGGCAAGCAGCAGGAGATCCCGCACGGCTTCCTCCAGGCGATCCTCGCCGACCTGCGCCGGGCGGGGATCGTGATGTCCCAGCGCGGTCAGTCCGGCGGCTGGCGGATGGGCCGCGCGGCCGACACCGTCTCGGTGGCCGACGTGATCCGCGCGGTGGACGGTCCGCTGGTCTCGGTCTACGGCCTGCGCCCGGAGGCGGTCGAGTACAACGAGACCGCCACGGTGCTCCAGCACGTGTGGATCGCCGCCCGCAGATCGCTGCGCGACGTCTTCGAGCAGGTCTCGATCCAGCAGCTCGCCGACGGCAAGCTGCCCAAGGCGGTCACCTCGCGGACCGCCGACGAGGACGCCTGGCAGCCCCACTGAGGGCTCGCTCCACTAGAACACGTTCCAGTTTCGGCCTA
>JAWWPK010000018.1:0-2989 GCA_033854925.1 Nocardioidaceae bacterium
CGAGGCCGATGCCCGCGCCGCCTCGCCCAAGGCGTGGTCGTCCTGGCGGTCGGGGCTGATCCTCGACCTGTCCCGGCGCACCCGGGCCGCGCTCACCAGTGGCACCGCGCTGCCGCCGGTGGGCAACGACGAGGTCACGGTGCCCAAGGCCGTGCGTCGCGGTGGCGTCTCAGTCAGCGTCGAGCCTGTCGCCGACGGCTCACGGGTGACCGTGATCGCTCCCGACCGGGTCGGGCTCCTGGCCGACGTCGCCGCCATGTTCGCGCTGCAGCGCATCGGCATCCGGGCGGCCCGGGTCTGGTCGCAGGACCAGTACGGCGTCTCGTTCTGGGAGGTCGCCGAGGAGCACCTCGATGCTGGAGTTCTGCGGCAGCGCTACGAAGCCATCCACGAGGGACGACTCGATCCGGCGCCCCGACTGGCACCGTCCGCCAGCCAGCCACTGGCGCCGACCGTCGTCGTACGCCCCGAGGCCTCGGCGCAGGCCACCGTGCTGGAGGTGCGCGCCGCGGACCGGCCCGGCGTCGTCTACCTGGTCTGTTCCGCGGTGGCCCGGCTCGACGTCGCGGTGCGCTCCGCTCACGTCAACACCCTCGGCCCGCAGGCGGTGGACGTGTTCTACCTGCAGGAGGCCGCCGCCGGCTCGCTCAGTGACGTCCGGGCGTCGGAGGTGGCCCACGCCGTCCGGGAGGCGCTGACCGGCTAGCCGTTCTTGGGCGCAGATAGGCTGGTGCGGTTGCTCGCCCCCGTCCCACGTTGAGGATCCCTTGTTCGCCACACTCTCCGACCGCCTCGCCGACACCTTCAAGAACCTCCGCGGGAAGGGCCGGCTGTCCGAGGCCGACATCGACGCGACCGCGCGTGAGATCCGCATCGCGCTGCTCGAGGCCGACGTCGCGCTGCCGGTGGTCAAGGAGTTCGTGGCCGCGGTCAAGGAGCGCGCACGGGGCGAGGAGGTCAGCGGGGCGCTGAACCCGGCCCAGCAGATCATCAAGATCGTCGACGAGGAGCTCGTCAACATCCTCGGTGGCGAGACCCGGCGACTGCGCTATGCCAAGTCCGGGCCGACGGTGATCCTCCTCGCCGGCCTCCAGGGCTCCGGCAAGACGACGCTGGCGGCGAAGCTGGCGCTGTGGCTCAAGAGCCAGGACAAGAGCCCGCTGCTCGTCGCGGCTGACCTGCAGCGCCCGAACGCCGTCCAGCAGCTGCAGGTCAACGGTGAGCGGGCGGGGGTGCCCGTCTTCGCGCCGGAGCCGGGCAACGGCACCGGCGACCCGGTGGCGGTGGCGCGCGCGTCGATCGAGGAGGCCAAGCGGACCCTCCACGACGTGGTCATCGTCGACACGGCCGGCCGGCTGGGCGTCGACGCCGAGCTGATGCAGCAGGCCGCCGACATCCGCGACGCCGTACAGCCCGACGAGGTGCTGTTCGTGGTCGTCGCGATGATCGGCCAGGACGCCGTCACCACGGCGCAGGCCTTCCTCGAGGGCGTCGGCTTCGACGGCGTCGTCCTGACCAAGCTCGACGGCGACGCGCGCGGCGGTGCCGCCCTCTCCATCGCGTCGGTCACGGGCCGCCCGGTGATGTTCGCCTCCGCGGGCGAGAAGCTCACCGACTTCGACCTCTTCCACCCCGACCGGATGGCCTCCCGCATCCTCGACATGGGCGACATGCTCACCCTGATCGAGCAGGCCGAGAAGACGTTCGACCAGGAGCAGGCGGCCAAGGCGGCCGGCAAGCTGATGGGCCAGGGCGGCGAGTTCACCCTCGACGACTTCCTCGAGCAGATGCAGCAGGTCCGCAAGCTCGGCTCGATGTCCAAGATCATGGGGATGCTGCCCGGGATGGGGCAGTTCCGCGAGCAGCTCGAGAACTTCGACGAGCGCGAGATCGACCGGATCCAGGCGATCATCCAGTCGATGACGCCCGCCGAGCGGGACAACCCCAAGCTCATCGACGGCTCGCGGCGGGCCCGCATCGCCCGTGGCTCGGGCCGTCAGGTCTCCGACGTGAACAGCCTGGTGGACCGGTTCTTCGAGGCTCGCAAGATGATGATGCAGTTCGCCAAGGGCGGGATGCCGGGCGTGCCAGGGATGCCCGGCATGGCCGGCGGGGGCAAGCGCGGCAAGGCCAAGCAGCAGCCCAAGAAGGCCAAGGGCCGCCGGGTCTCCGGCAACCCCGCCAAGGCCGCCCAGGAGGCCGCAGCCGAGAAGGAGAAGGCCGTCGCCGCAGCGGCCAACCCGTTCGGCACCCCGAACGGCGAAGAGGTCGACTACGAGCAGGCCGCCGCCGCGCTCGACCTGCCGAAGGACTTCTCCAAGTACCTCAAGTGAGGGTCCTCGTCGTCGACGGCGCCAACGTGGTTGGCAGCCGGCCGGACGGCTGGTGGAAGGACCGCGCCGGTGCGGCGCGGCGGCTGCACGAGCGGCTGCTGGTTGCCGACCTGTCCTACGACGACGTCGTGCTGGTGCTCGAGGGTGCGGCGAAGGGCGGCGTCGCGGCCGGACGCGACGGCCACCTGCGCACCGCGCACGCGAAGGGGAGCGGTGACGACGAGATCGTGGCCCAGGTGACGCTGGCCGTGGAGCGTGGCGATGTCGTCACCGTGGTGACGGCGGACCGGATGCTCCAGTCGCGGGTGTCTGCGGCCGGCGCTACCTCCCTGAGCCCCTCGTGGCTGTTGGGAGAGCTCTGATCGCTCGCGGTCAGGCGGAGGCGACGCGGGCGATGGCGAGGGCGACCGCGCCGACCACCTCGGAGCGGTCGCCGAGGGCTCCCGGGACCACCTCGAGCGCCGCGGCGGTGTCGGGCTGGGCGTAGCGGTCGATCGAGGCGCGCAGCGCGTCGACCAGCGACCTCGACCCGCCCAGCGTCCCGCCGACCACGACGAGCTCCGGGTTGAGGCTGTTCGCGAGATCCGCGACCGCCCGGCCGATGGTGGTGCCGGCGTCCGACAGCACCCGGCGGACGCCGGCGTCGCCGTCCGCGT
>JAWWPK010000019.1:0-3354 GCA_033854925.1 Nocardioidaceae bacterium
GTCTTGACCTGCACCACCCGCTCGGTCGTCTGCCACTTGTGGGTGCCGTGCGCGGCCTGCACATGGTCGGACGGTGGGCGGCGGTGAGCAGCGGTCGCGTTGACCGGGCTGGCGGTCAAGGGTGCAAGCAGCGGTATGACGACGGTGAGTCCCAGCCACGGCGTCACCGTCCAGGCAAGGAGGCGACGAAGACGCGTCATGCCCGCACCCTACGCGGGCCCGCGCGACCCTCTCCGACGAACGAACCTCAGAGGTTCTGCAGGATCTCCCGCATCAGCGAGGCGGTCTCCGAGGGCGTCTTGCCGACCTTCACACCGACCGCCTCGAGGGCCTCCTTCTTGGCGGCCGCGGTGCCCGAGGAGCCGGAGACGATGGCGCCGGCGTGGCCCATGGTCTTGCCCTCGGGGGCGGTGAAGCCGGCGACGTACCCGACGACCGGCTTGGTGACGTTGTCCTTGATGTACGCCGCCGCGCGCTCCTCGGCGTCACCGCCGATCTCGCCGATCATCACGATCGCCTTGGTGTCGGGGTCGGCCTCGAACGCCGCCAGCGCGTCGATGTGCGTGGTGCCGACGATCGGGTCACCGCCGATGCCGATCGCGGACGAGAAGCCGAAGTCCTTGAGCTCGTACATCATCTGGTAGGTCAGGGTGCCGGACTTGGAGACCAGCCCGATCGGGCCCTTGCCGGCGATGGTGTGGGGCGTGATGCCGGCCAGCGACTCCTCCGGCGTGATGATGCCGGGACAGTTCGGCCCGATCATCCGGGTGTCCTTGCCCTGGAGGTAGGCCCACACCTCGGCGGTGTCCTGCACCGGCACGCCCTCGGTGATGACCACCAGGAGGCCGATGCCCGCGTCGATGGCCTCGATGCAGGCGTCCTTGGTGAACGCCGGCGGCACGAACACGACCGACACGTCGGCGCCGGTCTCGGTCATCGCCTCCTTCACCGAGCCGTAGACGGGCAGCTCCTGGCCGCCGAGCTCGACGGAGGTGCCGGCCTTGCGGGCGTTGACGCCGCCGACGATGTTCGAGCCTGCCTCGATCATCAGCGCGGTGTGCTTGGAGCCCATGCCACCGGTCATGCCCTGGACGATGATCTTCGAGTCCTTGTTCAGGTAGATCGACATTGCTCTGGGTTTCTCTCGTTCTCTCGTCTGGCAGATCAGGCCGAAGCCAGCTCGGCGGCCTTGTCGGCCGCGCCGTCCATCGTGTCGACCTGGGTGACCAGCGGGTGGTTGAGGTCGTCGAGGATCCGGCGTCCCTCGACGACGTTGTTGCCGTCGAGGCGGACCACGAGGGGCTTCGATGCCTCGGCACCGAGGATCTCGAGCGCCCCCTTGATGCCGTTGGCGACCTCGTCGCAGGCGGTGATGCCGCCGAAGACGTTGACGAAGACCGACTTGACCTGGGCGTCGTGGAGGATCACGTCGAGCCCGTCGGCCATCACCTGGGCGTTGGCGCCGCCGCCGATGTCGAGGAAGTTCGCGGGCTTGACGCCGCCGTAGCGCTCACCGGCGTACGCGACCACGTCGAGGGTGGACATCACGAGGCCCGCGCCGTTGCCGATGATCCCGACCTCGCCGTCGAGCTTGACGTAGTTGAGCCCCTTCTCCTTGGCCTTGGCCTCGAGCGGGTCCGTCTCGTCCTTGATCTCGAACGCCGCGTGGTCGGGGTGCCGGAACTCGGCGTTCTCGTCCAGGGACACCTTCCCGTCGAGGGCCTCGAGGACGTCGCCCTCGAGCCGCGCCAGCGGGTTCACCTCGACGAGGGTGGCGTCCTCCTCGTCGAAGACCCGCCAGAGGGCCAGCACCATGGCCACCGCCTGGTCGACAAGCTGGGCGGGGAACCTCGCCTCGGCGACGATCTCCCGGGCCTTCTCCTCGTCGACGCCCGCACCCGGGTCGACCGGGATCTGCTTGACGGCGTCCGGGTTGGTCTTCGCGACCTCCTCGATCTCGACACCACCCTCCACGCTGGCGATGCAGAGGTACTGGCGGTTGGCTCGGTCGAGCAGGAAGGAGAAGTAGTACTCCTCCTGGATGCTGGCGGCCGGGGCGACGAGCACCCGGTTCACGGTGAGTCCCTTGATCTGCATCCCGAGGATCGCGGTGGCGTGCTCGAACGCCTCGTCCGGCGTCTTGGCGAGCTTGACGCCACCGGCCTTGCCGCGGCCGCCCGCCTTGACCTGCGCCTTGACCACGACGACGCCGAGCTTCTCAGCGGCGGCCCTGGCCTCCTCGGGGGTGGTGGCGACGATGCCGAGGGTGACCGGTACGTCGTGCTTGGCGAAGAGCTCCTTCGCCTGGTACTCCATCAGGTCCACGAGGGAAGTCCTTGCTCGTTGTAGGTCCGCAGAGATCGGGTGGTCCGAAGGTGGGACGGCGTCCGGGGACGCCCCTGGCGCACCTTAGTCCCGGGGCTCGCGCCGTTACGAGGGCCCCGACGCCGACGTGATCCAGAACACCACGACGTCGTCCTCGAGCGCATCGACGGCTTCTGCCCCGAGGTCGGCGTCGGCCACCGCGACCAGGTCGACGTCCTCCTGGACCGCGATGGCGACGAGCTGCTCGGCTGACACCCCGGGCTCGAGCAGCACGATCTCGTGTCCGGAGTCCCGGAGCATCCGGGGAGCGGTCTGGACGTCCCCGCAGTACAAAAGGCGAATCGCCGACGCGGACATGGCCGGAGGGTAACGATGGGATGGACCCCCTGATTGCACAAAATGCGTTGACACCGATTTCGGAGGCCCCAGGGCATCCGCTAGGGTCGTGCGCGCTGTCCTGTCGTCGGCCTGGGGGGACCCTGAACTCGTGCCTGGTCATCGAGCTGAGCCTCAACTCCTTGAGGCGGGCTCCTCGACCCCCAACGCTTTGACAGCCAGCGTTTCGACGGCCAGCGGTTCAGGGCGTCGGAGGGCGAATGTGCCCGTCGACTACGTCAGCCCGCTCGACGCGATCGAGTCGTCGTACGTCGGCCGGCGCCGGTCCGCGAAGTCCGCCGCCCAGCCGCGGTCTCACACTGCCCTTGCCCCTGAGCCGGTCCGCGAGGTCGTCCTGGACCCGGCGCGGGAGCTCGACACCGGCACCATCGAGCGGGTCCTGGGCGCACTCGAGCCGGTCGACCACACGACGTCGTTCGAGCATGAGCCCACCACCCGGCTGCCGATGCTCCGCGCCGAGCCCCCGAACACTGCCGGCAAGCGTCGTGCGGTCAAGCACGGCGGCGGCCGCGGCCCGCTCTTCAAGGGCGTCGTGTCCGCGCCGGTGCTCATGGGCATCGCCGCGCTGGCCGTGTCCGTGGGTGGCGTCGTCACCGTCAACGACGCCCGGCCGGCCAGCGGCTCCGACACCAC
>JAWWPK010000020.1:0-15404 GCA_033854925.1 Nocardioidaceae bacterium
CACCGGTTAACCGGTGACTTCGACGACGGCGAGGCGCGAGCTATTCCCCGCGACGGCACAAGGCGCCCCGGGCACACTGTCCCGGTGCTGTGACCTGAGGCCGATCGGACTACCTCGCTGCGGGAGCCGGCTCCGCGGTCAGGCTGCTGCGTTGCCGGCGCCGCAGCCGACCCTGGGCCACCAGCACGCCGAGGACCAGCAAGGCCCCGCCGGCCAGCTCGGCCGTCCCCGGGGTCTCGCCGAGGCAGAGCCAGGCGCTCACGATCCCCACGGGCGGCACCAGCAGCACCCACGGGACGACCTGGCTCGAGGGGTAGCGCGCCAACAGGGAGATCCAGATGCCGTACCCGACCAAGCTGGACAGCCCTGCCGTGTAGGCGGTGGAGACGACCGCCTTCCAGCCGAACGCCGAGAGGCCTGCCGAGAGGCCGTGCGGACCGTCGACCAGCAGCGACAGCAGCAGCAGCGGGATGGGCACGACGAGCGCCGACCACACGGTGAGGGCGAGGCCGCCCGGAACCTTCAGGGCGCGCACGACCACGTTGCCGACCGCCCAGGAGCACGCCGCGCAGAGGCAGAGCAACAGAGCGAGGAGCGGCACATGGCCGTTCCGACCGGCGGCGACGACCACGAGACCGATCGAGCCCAGGACCACGCCGGCGACCTGTGGCCGGGTCGGCCGCTCGCGCAGCACCACGACCGCGGTGACGATGGTCAGGACGACCTGCGACTGGAGCACGAGCGAGGCGAGCCCGGCGGGCATGCCTGCGTCGATGGACACGTAAAGGAAGGCGAACTGGCCAAGGCTGAGGAAGGTGCCGACGACCGCGATCTTCCACGCGGGGACCCGAGGACGGGGCGCCAGGAGCAGGACTGCTGGCGCCGCCACGACGAGGAAGCGAACCGCCACGAACAGCAGGGGAGGCACGCCGGCCATCCCCCACTGGATGACGACGAAGTTGAACCCCCAGATCGCCGCGGTCAGCACGGCGAGAAGGCTGTGCCGACGGGTCATGGGTCCAGCCTCGCCGGTGCCGTGACGCGGCACGACCACAGGCCCTGCCCGGGAGCCTCGACATCCTGCCATCGGGTCCGCGCAGCCGGTGAGCGCGCGCAAGGTGCGGGGGAGCGGTGGGCGACTGTGGGCGGGATCACGACGGGTCTCGTGGCAGCCTGTGGCAAACTCGTGTCAACGAGTTGAGAAAGCTCGCGTGCTCTGGGGTCGGTGAAATTCCGAACCGGCGGTGACTGTTCGAAGTAGCTTCTTCGCTTCGCTCAGAAGTCCGCGACCCGGTCACTGCCAGTGACCGGTTGACCAGGTGGAACTCCTGGACCGACGGTCAAAAGTCCGGATGGGAAGCGCACGCAGGCGTTCTGGCCGACTTCAGTCTGGAGTCGAGCCTGCACGCCGTTCAGCCCCGGAGTTCGCGTCGCGCGAGACATGAGGGGCACCGGACATGAGCTTCACCGCCGCCGAAGAGGCCGCGATGGGGCGCGCCCTGGCGCTGGCCGTGACGCCCGGCGTACCGCTCGGCCCCAACCCGCGGGTGGGCTGCGTGCTGCTCGACGACAGCGGGGCTGTCGTCGCCGAGGGCTACCACCGCGGCGCCGGCAGCCCGCACGCCGAGGCCAACGCGCTCGCGCAGGCGGGGGAGCGGGCTCGCGGTACGACGGCCGTGGTCACCCTCGAGCCGTGCGCGCACACCGGCCGCACCGGGCCGTGCGCGGTCGCCCTCCGCGAGGCCGGCGTACGCCGCGTGGTCTTCGCCCAGCCCGACCCCAACCCGGTCGCCAGCGGGGGAGCCGCGCTGCTCCGCGAGGCGGGTGTCGAGGTCGAGCAGGGACTGCGACTCGAGGAGGCCCGCGCCCTCAACGGGGTGTGGACCTTCGCGGTCGAGCACCGTCGGCCGTTCGTGACCTGGAAGTTCGCGACCACGCTCGACGGCCGCAGCGCGGCCGCCGACGGCACCAGCCGCTGGGTGTCCGGCCGGGCCGCGCGGCTCGACACCCACCGGCTGCGCGCGCTCTGCGACGTGATGCTGGTCGGTGCCAACACCGTCGACGTCGACGACCCGCAGCTCACCGTCCGCGACGAGCACGACCGGCCGCTGCCCCGTGAGCGCCAGCCGCTGCGCGTCGTCATGGGCGAGCGCGACCTGCCCGCGACCAAGCGCGTCTTCGACGACGATGCCGAGACGCTGCACCTGCGCACCCGCGACCCCGAGACCGCGCTCAAAACGCTGTTCGCCCGGGACCGCCAGCACGTCTTCCTCGAGGGCGGCCCGACCCTCGCGGCGGCGTTCCTGAGGGCCGGGCTGGTCGACGAGATCGTCGCCTACGTCGCCCCGATGCTGCTCGGCGCGGGTCAGCAGGCCGTCGCCGACCTCGGAATCACCACCATCGCCGACGCGCTCCGGCCGCGGGTCACCGACGTGACCGTGCTGGACGGCGTCGACGGCGAGGCGCCCAACATCCGCCTGACCATGTCACCAGCACAGACTCCAGAAGGAGACCACTGATGTTCACCGGGATCATCGAGGAGCTCGGCACCGTGGCCGGCGTCGAGGACCAGGGCGACGCCATCCGGCTCACCATCCACGCCGAGCACGTCCTCGCGGACGCAGGCCTCGGTGACTCGATCTCCGTCAACGGCTGCTGCCTGACGATCGCCGAGCGCGACCGGGACACCTGGACCGCCGACGTCATGCAGGAGACGCTCGACAAGACCAGCCTCGCGGGTGTCCAGCCCGGCGACCGGGTCAACCTCGAGCGCGCGGTCACCCCGACCACCCGGCTCGGTGGCCACATCGTCCAGGGCCACGTCGACGGCGTCGGCACCATCGCCTCGCGGACGCCCAGCGAGCACTGGGAGGTGGTCGACGTGTCGCTGCCCACCCCAGATGGTCGAGGGAGCCTCGGCCGCTACCTGGTCGACAAGGGGTCGATCACCGTGGACGGCGTCAGCCTCACGGTCGTCGAGGCCCGCGACGACGGGTTCAGCGTCAGCCTGATCCCCGAGACCCTGGCCCGCACCACGCTCGGCTCCCGCCAACCCGGCGACCGGGTCAACCTCGAGGTCGACGTCCTCGCGAAACACGTCGAGAAGCTCCTGCAGCACGGGAAGGACAACCAATGACCGAGCCACAGCACGTCGGCGTCCGGATGGACACCATCGAGCGCGCCGTCGCCGACATCAAGGCCGGCAAGGCGGTCGTGGTCGTCGACGACGAGAACCGCGAGAACGAGGGCGACCTGATCTTCGCCGCCAGCAAGGCCACTCCGGAGCTGATGGCGTTCACGATCCGCCACAGCAGCGGCGTGATCTGCGTGCCGATGCCCGGCACGATGCTGGATCGGCTCGAGATCCCGCTGATGACGCCGCACAACAAGGACCGGATGCGGACGGCGTACACCATCTCCGTCGACGCCCGCGACGGCGTCACGACCGGCATCTCGGCCGTCGACCGCGCGCACACCGTCCGGGTGCTCGCCGACTCGGCGACCGAGCCCTGGGAGATCACCCGCCCGGGCCACGTCTTCCCCTTGCGCTACCGCGAGGGCGGCGTGCTGTCACGCCGGGGGCACACCGAGGCTGCGGTCGACCTGGCCCGGCTGGCCGGGCTGACCCCCGCCGGCGTGCTGGTGGAGCTGGTGAACGACGACGGCACCATGAAGAGGGCGCCCGAGCTGCGGGAGTTCGCCGACGAGCACGGGCTGGCGCTGATCTCGATCGAGGACCTGGTGCGCTGGCGGCGCCGCAACGAGGTGCTGGTCGACCGGGTCGCGGAGACCCGGCTGCCGACCAGCCACGGCGACTTCACGGCCTACGGCTACCAGATCACGGTGGACGACTCCGAGCACGTCGCGTTGGTGTACGGCGACATCACCGGAGCCGAGCCAGTCCTCACCCGGGTGCACTCCGAGTGCCTCACCGGTGACGTGTTCGGCAGCGACCGCTGCGACTGTGGTCCGCAGCTCAACGAGGCGATGGACCGGATCGTCGAGGAGGGCCGCGGCGTGGTGATCTACCTGCGCGGCCACGAGGGTAGGGGGATCGGCCTGGTGGCCAAGCTGCAGGCCTACCAGCTCCAGGACGGCGGCCGCGACACCGTGGACGCCAACCTCGACCTCGGCCTGCCCGCCGACGCGCGCCACTACGGCGCCGCGACCCAGATCCTCAAGGACCTCGGCGTCAGCACGGTCCGGCTCATGACCAACAACCCCGACAAGGTCACCAACCTCGAGGAGTACGGCATCACCGTCGCCGAGCGCGTCCCGCTCACCCCGCACCCCAACGACCACAACCTCGCCTACCTGCTCACCAAGAGGGACCGGATGGGCCACGTGCTCCCCGACCTGGAGGGCGTGACCTTCGAGGAGGCGAAGCAATCCACCCCACGCAACTCCGCGGAGGGCGCGCTGCGCGCGGTCGGTGCGGACTTCCGCGGGGACCCCGGAGAAGCGTCGTGAGTGGGGCCGGTGCCGCGGCCGTCGAGCCGTTCGACGCGCGCGAACTCCGGGTCGCGGTGGTGGCCGCGAGCTGGCACACCCAGGTGATGGACGGCCTGCTCGCCGGCGCGGCCCGCGCGTGCACCGACCACCAGGTCGAGCCCACCGTGGTCCGGGTGCCGGGCACCTTCGAGCTGCCCGTGGTCGCGTCCGCGCTCGCGCAGCAGGGGTACGACGCCGTCGTGGCGCTCGGGGTGGTGATCCGCGGCGGCACCCCGCACTTCGACTACGTCTGCTCGGCGGCCACCGACGGGCTGACCCGGGTGGCCCTCGACCACACGGTCGCGGTCGGCTTCGGCGTGCTCACCTGCGACACGGAGGAGCAGGCGCTCGACCGGGCCGGGCTCGACGGTTCCAGCGAGGACAAGGGCCACGAGGCGACGTCCGCCGCGCTGGCCACGGCGCGCGTGCTCGGGCAGGTCAGCGCGAGCTGAACCACTCCTCGGCGAGCAGGGCGTACATCATCCCGTCCAGCCACTCGCCGTTCCGGTGCAGCGAGTCCTTCTTGGTGTGCTGCTCGCGGCGCATGCCGAGCCGTTCCATCAGCCGCCACGAGGGCTCGTTGTCGGCGAAGCACTGCGCGATCACGCGACGTACCCCGATCTCCTCGAAGCAGATCCGCAGCTCCTCGGTCACCGCCTCGGTGGCATAGCCCTTCCCGACGTGCGCCGGGTCGAGGACATAGCCGATCTCGGCCATCGTCCCCGCGGCCTGCTCGCGGACCTCGGCCTGGGACCACGGGTCTTGGACGTGCAGGTAGAGGTCACCGATCACCACACCGTCCTTCTCGACGATGAGGGTGTTGTCGGTCCGGTCGCCGAAGCCCTCCTCCCAGGCCTGCGCATCCTGCGCGAGGTGGGTGAGCCAGTGCGCGACGTCCGGTCGGCTGCGGAAGGCGAACGTCGGCGCTGCGTCCCGCAGCTCGGCGGGCCGGAGCGAGAGCCGCTCGGTCGTCTTGGGCCAGGTGAGGTCGGCGATCTTGCGGGGCACCCGGCCATCCTGTCGCGACGGCGCGCGGACACGCGACCGGTTAGTGGCGGCCAGCCAACTAGGCTGGCTCGTCGTGAAGACGTTCGAGGAGCTCTGGGCCGAGCTCTCCGAGAAGGCCAGGACCCGTCCCGACGGGTCCGGCACCGTGCGCCAGCTCGACGCCGGCGTCCATGAGATCGGCAAGAAGCTGGTCGAGGAGGCCGCGGAGGCCTGGATGGCCGCCGAACACGAGGGCAAGGACCGCGCCGCCGAGGAGATCAGCCAGCTGCTCTACCACGCCCAGGTGCTGATGCTGGCCACGGGCATCGAGCTCGCCGACGTCTACGAACACCTGTGAAGGCCCCGCCATGTCCCTCCTGAGGATCGCCGTCCCCAACAAGGGATCCCTGTCGCAGTCCGCGTCCGACATCCTGCGTGAGTCGGGCTACCGGCAGCGCGACGATGCCAAGCAGCTGACGCTCACCGACGCCGAGAACGGCGTGGAGTTCTTCTACCTGCGCCCGCGCGACATCGCGCTCTACGTCGGCGAGGGCACCCTCGACGTCGGGGTCACCGGCCGCGACCTGCTCCGCGACTCCGGTGCGAAGGCCGACGAGGTGCTCCCGCTGGGCTTCGGGCGGAGCCGGTTCCGGTTCGCCGGCCCCACGGGCCGCTACACCGAGCTCGCCGAGCTGGCCGGGGCCCGGATCGCGACGTCGTACGTCGGGGTGGTGAGCGCGTTCCTCGAGGAGCGCGGCATCGAGGCCGAGGTGGTCCGCCTCGACGGCGCGGTCGAGAGCTCGATCCAGCTCGGCGTGGCCGACGTCATCGCCGACGTCGTCGAGACCGGCGGCACCCTGCGGCAGGCCGGGCTGGAGGTCTTCGGCGAGACGATCCTGGACTCCGAGGCGGTGCTGATCACGCGCACGGGCGACGTACCTCCCGGCTTCGAGATCTTCCGCCGCCGGGTCGAGGGCGTCCTCGTGGCCCGGACCTACGTGATGATGGACTACGACATCGAACAGGCGAACGTCTCCGCGGCGGTCGAGCTCACGCCCGGCATCGAGGGGCCGACGATCGCCCCCCTGCATCGGGAAGGCTGGGTCGCGGTCCGCGCGATGGTGCCCCGCGCCGGCGCCCAGCGGCTGATGGACGAGCTCTACGAGCTCGGTGCGCGGGGGATCCTGCTCACGGACATCCATGCCTGTCGGCTCTGAGGGAGTCCCCGTCCTTCCTCACACCTGGCGCCCGCTCGGCCCCCGGGTCGTGGGCGTCGCGGTCACGATCGCGCTGGTGACCGTGGTGGCGGTCGGCTGGTTCAGCTTCGACGCCGAGACACGCGGCAAGTTCACCTGGTTCGAGCGCGGCACGCTCGCCTTCTTCGGGCTGATCTACCTGACCCTGATGCTGGCGCTGATCCGCTCGCGCGCGGTCGCGTACGCCGACCGGCTGGTCGTCGTGAACGGCTACCGCCGCCACGAGTACGAGTGGCCCCAGATCGTCGCCGCCCGGCTGCCACCGGGAGCGCCGTGGGTGACCCTCGACCTCGCCGACGGCGAGACCGCCTCGGTGCTCGGCATCCAGGGCTCCGACGGCCGGCGTGCCCGGACCGCCCTCCGCGAGCTCAAGGCCCTCGTCGCCGCCGCCTCCGCCACCCCCTGACACCGACCCGTCGTTACTGACGGGCAGTAGCGACGGCTCGGCGTCGATCGATATTTCGTTGAGGCGTCAGTCGAGGACGCGGATGCCCCAGGAGGCGGAGAAGTCCGCGCCGGGGGCGAGCATGATCAGGTCCTCGCCGGACCGGAAGGCGTCGGCCTGAGCGGTCATCGGCTCGACCGCGACCGAGCGACGGTGGGCATCGGTCGCGTCGTCACCCGTGTAGACCATCAGCCACGGGTGTGCCGCGTCCACCCACAGCGCCACCGCGTGGCCGGACGCCGGGTCGCGGAGCTCGACGGTCGCCCGGCCGGCCGAGTCGCGCACCAGGTCGGTGAAGGCGTGGTCGAGCACGGTGTGGCGCAACGGCCGGGCCACCCGGAAGTCGAAGTCGGTGCCTTCCACCGGCTCCCGGCCCGTGGGGAGCTTGCGCTCCGGGTCGGACAGCGAGCGGGTCGCGGCCGGCAGGGTCAGCTCCCAGCCGTCGCAGGGGCCGGGACCGACCGACAGGTACGGGTGCGCACCCTGGGCGTACGGCGCGGGGTCGGCCGCCAGGTTGGCCGCACTCTGCGTCACCGTCAGCCCGTCCGCGCTCACGTCGTAGACGACGTGCAGGTCCAGGGTCCACGGGTAGCCGCTCTGCGCCATCAACCGGTAGCGCAGGGTGACCGACTGATCGGTGTGCTCCTCGAGGTTCCAGGCAGCCCAGCGGGCCAGCCCGTGCGAGGCGTTGCGGCGGCTCGGCTCGCTCAGCGGCAGCTGCAGCTGCCGGTCGCCGACGGCGTACTGACCGTCCCGGATCCGGTTCGGCCAGGGCACCAGCAGCTGCCCCCGGCCACCGCTGGCCATCTCGTCCTCGTCGTACCCGTCGACCAGCGGCCGGCCCTCGTGCTCGAGCAGCCGCAGCCCGGCTCCGCACTCGGTGACGACCGCCCGGTAGCCGCTGCCGGAGATCTCGTACTGCTCGCCGCTGGGTGCCACCACCGGGTCACCGTAACGGCAGGGATGACCCTCTGCACCGGGGCGTGCGAGGCAGGCATGATGAGCCCATGAGAGCGCTGCTGGCAACGGTCGTGCTCGTCGCCGGGATCAGTGGCTGCGGCACCGACGCCGAACCCGAGGACCACGCGCCCACCGGACCGCGGCAGCTGGAGATCGCCGACCGGTTCGTGCACACGGGGGAGCCGGACTTCCTCCTCGACGCGTTCGGTGCGATCTGGTCCGTGACCGCCAGCGGCTACCTGCTGCGGCTCGATCCGGACACGGGCGAGCTGCTGGACACCTACGACAGCGGCTACCACTCCATGCCGGCGTGCAACGGCGACGGCTTCGACGACAGCGCCCTGTGGATCTGCTCGGGTCCCGACCACCTCGCCCGGGTCGATCCCGAGACCGGGGCGGCGACCCCGGTGCCGGCTCACAAGCGAGGGGACCAGACCAGGTTCCCCTTCGCCGGCGGGCTGCTCTGGTACCTCGAGACGGAGACGAACGACCTCGTCGGGCTCGACGGGTCCGGCGCCGAGGGAGCGCGGGTTCCGCTGGGCATGGTCTGCACCACGGCCACCTCCGACGACGCGACCATCTGGGTGCTGTGCCCGACCGACGGCAAGGTCGTCCAGGTCGACGCCGCGAAGGCCGAGGTGGTCGGCAGCATCGAGGTCGTCAACCCCCGGCAGGCCGCCGTGGCCGACGACCTGTTCGTGGGGTCGGGCGATGACCTGGTGCAGATCGACACCGGCTCGCTGGAGGTGTTGCACACCTACGACGGGGTAGGACCGGGGACGTACGGCGACATCGACGCGACCGCCGACGAGGTGTGGGTACGGCGCGAGGGCGGGCCGTTCCTGACCGGTATCGACCCGTCCGCGCACGAGGTGGTGGCCACCGTGGACGCACCCGACATCCCGGGAGGCGGCGACGTGCTGATCACCGACGACTGGATCTGGGCCTCGTCGTTCGACGACAACGTCGTGGTCAGGGTCGCGCGATGACCGGCGGCTGAGACCCGGTCCCGTCGACCACCACGTCGGCGCGTTCGCGGATGCGCTCGCGGGCGAACAGCTCCTGCTCGTCGTCCATGAAGGTCAGCCAGTGCTCCCGCACCTCCTCGCCATCGCGCGACATGCCCCGGCCGAGCCGGACCTCGTAGTCGACCTCGATCCAGACCAGGACGGTGACGTACGCCGCGATGGCGGCCGCCCCGCTGCCGACCCCCTCGACGACCAGCCACGCCGCCGGCGGGACCGGAACGCGGCGGTCGTAGCGGTGGTGCTGCCAGTCGAAGTGCTCGTAGCTGCCCTCCCGGCCCTCGGCCAGCGGCTCGACCATGGCGGCGAGCTGGCGGCCGACCGCGTCGAGGCCCCGCCAGCCCTCCATCAGGTCGTCGCCGTGGATCAGCTGCGCGCCGGTCCGACCGGCCAGCTCCGCACCCAGCGTGGTCTTGCCGGAGCCCGCCGGCCCGTCGACACACACCAGCCGTCCATCACCGAGCGTGGCGGGGCGGGCGGAGGCGAGGGAGAGGATCAGCGTTGCGACGTCAGAAGGCGAGCCCGTGGCCACGGTAGGTGCGGACCTCCTCGGTGAACCGGGAGCCGGCCAGCAGCTGGACCGTGTTGGCGTGCTCGAACGGCTCGCCCGACTTGGCGTGCCGGAACCACACGAGGTCACCGACCGCCAGCAGCGCGGCCGGATGGCCGGTGAGCGGGGTCTGCACCTCGCCCGCGCCCTCGAGACCGGTCAGGTGCAGCCCGGCCGGCGCCCAGGGCGTCGGCAGCCGGTCCTTGCCGGTCGGCCCCGAGGCGACCAGGCCGCCCCCGTGCACCGTGGCGATGTCGGGGGAGGGGCGGCGGGTCACGGGCAGCCCGAAGTACGCCGCGGGCCGCGCGTCGAAGGACTGGTAGTGGTCGAAGAGGGTCGGCGCCAGCAGCCCGGAGCCGGCGGCCACCTCGGTGACGACCCGGTCGGCGACGGTGGCCTCGACCGAGCCGGTGCCGCCGGCGTTCCAGAACTCGAGCTCGACACCGGCGGCGCGCAGTGCGTCGGCGACCTCTCGGCGGCGCACTTCCAGCTGGGTCATCGACAGCGCCTTGATCCGGCGTACGACGGCGGAGCGGGCGCGCTGGGTCGGCACCTCGTCCTGGACGCCCGCCACCTGGCCCTCGTAGGTCATCGCGCCGACCAGCCGGAAGCCGGGCCGGGACCCGATCTCCTTGGCCAGGAGCACCACGTCGTCGGGGTCGTGGAGCGGGGAGCGCTTGGGACCGACGTGCTGGCGGCCCATCCGCAGCCCGGCGTCGACGTCGATCGCGACCCGGACCTGCACCGCCTGGGAGGCGCGGACCGAGTCGACCATGTCGAGGTGGGCCACGTCGTCGACCATCAGCGTGATGTGCCCGGCCGCGCCCGGCGACGCGACCAGGCGGGTGAGCGCGCCGCGGTCGACGGTCGGGTAGGCCACCACGATGTCGTCGCAGACGCCCTGCTCCTCGAGCCAGAGCGCCTCCGCGAGTGTGTAGCCGAGGACACCGTGGAAGCCGTCGCGGGCGAGCACCCGGCTCAGCAGCGCCGGCACCCGGACCGACTTGGACGCGACCCGGATCGGCGTACCGCCGGCCCGGCGGACCAGGTCGTCGGCGTTGGCGTCGAACGCGTCGAGGTCGACCACCATCAACGGCGTCGCGAGCGGCTCCGGGTGCGCGGCGACGGCGTCGTTCAGCCGGGCCCAGAGCCGGTTGCGCTCGAGCGTGCCCGAATCCGGGTTCATGTGATTCCGCGCTTGCGGAGCAGGGCCTCGATCTCCGCCATCTCGGCGTCGACGTCGGAGAGCACCGGCTCCTTCTTGGTGCCCTTGCCCTTGGCCAGCTCCTTGCGCGCGGCCTTCTCCTCGCCCGTGGCGGCGCCCACGCCGCGCTCGGCCAGGAACCCGGCGGCGATGAAGCAGGTCACCGACACCACGGCAAGGATGATCCCGAGCCAGCTGGCCGGGCTGAACGCGAAGTGCACCACCCAGTCGCCGACGGCACTGCCGATCTTCGTCGCCATCTCCAGGGTGTGGGTCAGCAGCAGGGCGACGGGGATGATCGTGAACCCGGCGCCACGCAGTCCCGCGACGAAACCCCGGCTCCGGAAGGCGAACCAGGTGTAGATGCCGCCCAGGACCGTGAGCGAGAGCGTCAGTGCTCCCCAGGCCGCTTCGTCCACGTGTCCAGAGTAGTGAGCACGCGGAAGCGGCGGTCAGGCCGAGGCGGCCACCGGGTCCGCTACGGAACGCGTCGACCCGCCGAGGAGGCCACGCCGGCGAAGGCGCGGCATGACGCCCTCGCCGAACCACCAGGCCTCCTCGACGTGCGGGTAGCCGGACAAGATGAACTCGTCGATGCCGAGCGCGTGGTACTCGGCAAGCAGGTCGGCCACCTCGTCGTGGCTCCCGACCAGTGCGGTGCCGGCGCCACCGCGCACCAGCCCGACCCCCGACCAGAGACCGGGGTGGACCTCGAGCTCGCGGGCCGAGCCGAACGACGTACGCCCGTCGCGCAGCGCCAGCATCCTGGCCTGCCCGGTCGACTCGCTGGCACCGAGCGCCGCCTGGGCGGCCGCGACCCGGTCCGGGTCGAGCCCGTCGAGCAGCCACTGGGCGTGCCGCCAGGCGTCCTCGCTGGTGTCGCGGGTGATGGTGTGGGCCCGGAGGCCGAAGCGGAGCGTCCGCCCCTCCTGGCGCGCCAGCGACCGCATCCAGGCCAGCTTCTCGCTCACCAGCTCCGGGGGTTCGCCCCAGGTCAGGTAGACGTCGGCGTGCTTGGCGGCCACCGGTCCCGCGGGGCCGGACGACCCGCCGAAGTAGATGTCCGGCTGCGGGTCGATCCCGCCCTTGACCAGGGCGCCCTCGGCCTCGAAGAAGCTGCCCTTGAAGTCGAACGGCGGCTGCTCCCAGGTGCCGCGCAGCACCGACAGGAACTCCTCGGTCCGCGCGTAGCGGGTCGCCTTGGGCTCGTTGTCGCCGAACCGGGCCTGCTCGCGCGGGTCGCCGCCGGTGACGATGTTGAGCAGCAGCCGGCCGCCCGAGATCCGCTGGTACGCCGCCGCCATCTGCGCTGCGAGGACCGGGTTGATGGCGCCGGGGCGGAACGCGACCAGGAACTTCAGTGTGGACGTCTCCCGCAGCAGCGCCGAGGTGACCAGCCAGGCGTCCTCGCAGAAGGTGCCGGTCGGCGTGAGCACACCCTCGAAGCCGAGCTTCTCCGCGGTCCGGGCGATGTCCGCGAGGTAGTCGATCGTCGGGGGCCGGAACCCCTCGACGTCCGATCCCAGCACGCCGGCCGGGTCGCGCCCCGGGGAGCCCTGCCCGGCGCCGACGAGGGATCGGGAGTCGCCCGAGGTGGGCAGGAACCAGTGCAGTGTGATCGGACCCGAGGATGTCATGGGACAAATGTCTACTGAATGACTTGACTTAAATCAAGGCAGGGACCGGCTCACCGCCGGTCGAGCCTGTCGAGACCACCGCAGCGGAGGCTGGGAGCCGACCCTGCGGGCATCTCGACAAGCTCGATGAGCGGTGCTTGCGTCAGAGCCCCGACGTCGGTGACGCCCTACCGTGGAGGCGTGGAACCTGGAGGTGCGGGGCAGCGACTGCTCGCCGGCGCAGGCGCTCCGGACGACGCCGGTGCCGCCGACCCGGAGCTCGCCGCCGCCCTGGCGGCGTACGCCGCCGATCCGACGCGCGAGGCGGACGTGCTGGCCGCCCTGGCCAAGGCCCGGCTGCTGGTGCCGGTCGTCGCCGTACTCGGCGAGTCGGAAGCGGGTCCGGACGGGCTGGTCCACGACAAGTCCAGCGACATGGCGACGGTGCTGATGCGCAGCGCGGACGGACGGCTGGCGCTGCTCGCGTTCACCGGGCTGGAGGCGCTGCAGCGCTGGGACCCGGACGCCCGTCCGGTCCCGGTGCCCGCGCGTACGGCGGCACTCGCCGCCATCCAGGACGGCGCCGAGGCGCTGCTCATCGACCTCGCCGGACCGGTGCGCTACCTCGCCGCGGTTTCGTCACCGAAGGAATAGTCGGATACCATCGAGCGTTGACCGATCTGTGCTCCTCGGAGCGCAGATCACAAGCGGATGACAGCAACATCGTCTCCCACCCGCATCGACCGCCCACATGAAACAACGCAGTCCCAGGTCGTCGGGTTCGGTCCTGGTGGCTCGGCCTTGTGTTCCCAACAGTGATGGGGTCACGCAAGACGGGCACGACTGGCCTCCGCTTGCAACGCGGAGGCCTTCTGCATTTCGGCGGCGGACCTCCGGCCCCATTCACCGAATCGCAGGAGGACACATCAGCACCGAGCTACGTATCAACGACCGGATCCGGGTACCCGAGGTGCGCCTCGTGGGACCCAACGGCGAGACCGTGGGCATCGTGCCCACGGACCAAGCGCTCAAGCTGGCCCAGGAGGCAGACCTCGACCTCGTCGAGATCGCACCGCAGGGCAAGCCCCCGGTCTGCAAGCTCATGGACTACGGGAAGTTCAAGTACGAGAACGCCCAGAAGGCCCGTGAGGCCCGTCGGAACCAGACGAACGTGATCATCAAGGAGATGAAGCTTCGTCCCAAGATCGACGCGCACGACTACGAGACCAAGAAGGGTCACGTGGTGCGCTTCCTCAAGTCCGGCGACAAGGTCAAGATCACGATCATGTTCCGCGGTCGCGAGCAGCACCGCCCCGAGCTGGGGTTCCGGCTGCTGCAGAAGCTGGCCGAGGACGTCACGGAGCTCGGCTTCGTGGAGTCGGCTCCCAAGCAGGACGGCCGCAACATGATCATGGTGCTCGGCCCGCACAAGAAGAAGGCCGAGGCCAAGGTCGAGCAGCTGGCAGCCAAGGAGGAGCGCATGGCAGAACGCGCCGCCGAGGCAGCCGAGGAGGCCGCGGAGCGAGCCACCGCCCGCGCCGCCGGCCCCGTGGCCCAGAAGAGGGAGCGCGGCCGCTCCGAGAACTTGGATCCGGAGATCGAGGCCTGAACCACCCCAGACCCAGCACCACCCACGCCGTACACGACGGCAGGTACGACGTACGAGGAGAAGCACATGCCCAAGAACAAGACGCACTCGGGTGCGAGCAAGCGGTTCAAGGTGACCGGCGGCGGAAAGATCCTCCGGCTGCAGGCGGGCCGGAAGTCCGGCGCTGCGTTCGCCTCCGCGCCCACGACCGGCAGCCGCAAGAAGCACCGCCGCAACGCCGGGATGGTCGAGCTGGAGAAGGCCGACGTCAAGCGCGTGAAGAAGCTGCTGGGCCGCTGAGCCTGCCCTGACCCGAACCATTACGAGGAGCTGAAGACATGGCACGCGTCAAGCGGGCAGTGAACGCCCAGAAGAAGCGCCGTACCACCCTCGAGCGCGCCGCCGGATACCGCGGCCAGCGCTCGCGCCTGTACCGAAAGGCCAAGGAGCAGGTCACCCACTCCCTGGTCTACAGCTACAACGACCGCCGCAAGAACAAGGGCAACTTCCGTCGCCTCTGGATCCAGCGGATCAACGCCGGGGCTCGCGCCCAGGGGATGACCTACAACCGGTTCATCCAGGGGCTCGGCCTGGCCGGTGTCGAGGTCGACCGCAAGATCTTGGCCGACCTGGCCGTCAACGACATCGCCGCGTTCAACGCGCTGGTCGAGGTCGCCAAGGCCGCCCTCCCCGAGGACGTCAACGCCCCCAAGGCCGAGGCATCCGCCTGAGCCCCTTGAAGGCGAGCAACGCCCGCCTCAAAGACGTACGCAGGCTCAGCCGCCGTTCGGAACGCTCCGAGCGGCGGCTGTTCCTTGCCGACGGCCCCAAGGCGGTCGAGGCGGCCCTCGAGGCCGGCTGCGTCGAGGAGGTCTTCGCCCGCGCCGACGTCGAGCTCCCGGAACTGCCCGATGCGATTCGAGTGACGCGCGTCGAGGACCGCGCCCTCGAGTTGCTGTCCGACTCGGTGAGCCCGGCCGGCGTCGTGGCGCTGTGCCGCTTCGTCGACGTACCCGTCGCCGAGGTCGTGACCGGCGCCAGGCTGGTCGCGATCTGCGCCGACGTCCGCGACCCCGGCAACGCGGGCACCGTGATCCGCTGTGCGGACGCGGCGGGCGCGGACGGGGTCGTGCTGGCGGGCAGCTCGGTCGACCCCTACAACCCCAAGACGGTCCGGGCCAGCGCCGGCTCGCTGTTCCACCTGCCGCTGGCGATCGAGCCCTCGGCCGAGGCCGCGGTGCAGGCCGCCAAGGCCGCCGGGCTCATCGTGCTGGCCGCGGAC
>JAWWPK010000021.1:0-9552 GCA_033854925.1 Nocardioidaceae bacterium
CTCGGCCGTCGCGGCGGCCGGCTCGGTGCCGTCGCCCGCGCGCACATTCAGCGAGCTGGCGGCCCTGCTGGGCACGGGTCCGCTCTGGACGGCAGTGGGCCAGACCGCCACGACCTGGCTGATCGGCATCCTCGTCTGCATCGGCGTCGGCATTCCCGTGGGGCTGCTCATCGGGTCGAGCCGACTGGCCACCCTCAGCACCCGGCTGACCATCGACTTCGTCCGCAACATCCCACCGGTCGCCCTGGTCCCGCTGGGGCTGCTCCTCTGGGGACCGACTCGCAGCATGGTCCTGCTCCTCGTGATCTCCGGGACGATCTGGCCGATCGTGATCCAGTCCATCTACGCCTCGCGCCAGACCGAGCCCCAGCTGCGCGACGTGGCCCGCGTGTTCCACCTCGGCCGGGGCTGGCGACTGACGCACATCTTCCTGCCGGGGGTCACCCCGTTCGTCATGACCGGTGTGCGCGTGGCGGCCACGATCTGTCTGCTGCTGACCGTGAGCGGCGAGCTGTTCGGTGGAGCGCCCGGCGTCGGGACCCAGATCCTGGCCGCCCAGATCGGCAACGACGATCCGCAGATGTATGCCTACGTCGTCGTGGCGGCCCTGCTCGGGCTGTCGGTGAACTCCCTCATCTGGCTCGCGCAGCGGCGGCTGCTGCGCTGGCATCCCTCGTTCCGTCAGGCGGCGTGATGCGTACGCCGATGAGGTGGCTCCGGATGTCCGCCCTCGAGCTCTGGCTCCCGGTCACCCTGATCGTCGTCTGGTGGCTGGCCAGCCAGGACTCGACGTCGATCTACTTCCCGCCGCTGCCGGACATCCTGGAGAGCTTCCGCGCCGACTGGCTGAGCGCCGACGGCGCCCACAACCTGCGTCCCAGCCTCACCGTCCTCGGCGCCGGCTTCGGACTGGCCATCGTGGTCGGCGTGAGCGTCGGCGCGGTGCTGGGCCTCAGCCGCACCGCGGAGCGCGCCACTCGGCCGCTGCTCGAGCTGTTGAGGGCGGTGCCCGGCGTGGCCCTGCTGCCGGTGTTCATCGTGCTCATCGGCATCGGCACGGACATGAAGATCGTGCTGGTGGCCAGCGGGGCGGTCTGGCCGGTGCTGCTGAACACGACGGACGGCGTGAGAAGCACCGAGCCGCTCCTCATCGACATGGCCGTCTCCTACGGCATGGGGCTGCGGAGGAGGCTCAGGTCGATCGTCCTTCCTGCGGCTTCGCCCCAGATCTTTGCCGGAGCGCGCACCGCGCTGGCCATCTCGGTGATCATCATGGTGGTCAGCGAGACCGTGGGCGCCCAGGGCGGCATCGGCTACTTCCTGCTCGCCGCTCAGCGCAACTTCCAGATCACCGACATGTGGGGAACGATCGTCGCCCTCGGTGTCCTGGGCTACCTGCTGAACGTCGTGTTCCGCCTCATCGAGGCAGTCGTCCTGCGCTGGCACAGGCTCTACCAGGCCCGGCTGAGCGCCGCCGGCCGATGACAACCCTTCGGAGTGAGCAGATCATGACCACCACCATGGGCACCACGGACAAGACCACGGTGCCGTCGTTGCAGGCGGCCGGGCTGGGACACCACTACGGACAGCACTGCGTCCTGCGCGACATCAGCTTCGGGGTGACCAGCGGCGAGTTCGTCTGCATCGTCGGCCCGTCGGGCGTCGGGAAGTCCACGCTGCTGCGCTGCCTCAGCGGCCTGCAGCGACCCACCGACGGATCCGTGCTGTTCCAGGGAGCACCGGTTGCGGGGCCGCCACGCGAGCTGGCACTGGTCTTCCAGGACTACAGCCGTTCGCTGCTGCCCTGGGCTTCGGTCATCGACAACGTGGCCCTGCCGCTGCGCGCCGGAGGCCTGCGCAAGGCCGCCGCTCGTGACGCCGCCGCGGCCGCCCTTGACGAGGTCGGTCTGGGCAAGGTCGCGCCGTCGGCCTACCCCTGGCAGCTCTCGGGAGGGATGCAGCAGCGGGTCGCGATAGCGCGCGCGCTGGCCTACCAGCCATCGATCGTGCTCATGGACGAGCCGTTCGCATCGGTCGACGCGCAGACCCGAGCGGATCTGGAGGACCTGGTCCGCCGCCTCCAGGTGGAGCTGGGTCTGACCGTGCTGCTCGTGACCCATGACATCGACGAGGCCGTCTACCTCTCCGACCGGATCATCGCTCTGGCCGGCTCGCCGGCCGGGGTCGCCGAGGTCGTCGACGTCGACCTCGGGCCCGACCGGGACCAGCTGAACACCAAGCTCCTGCCCCGCTTCGCCGAGCTGCGCGCCCACGTGTATCGGCTCATCCGCGGCTCGCGGGCCGACCAGGACCACGACTGAGGAGTCACCATGCTGTTCGCACTGTTCGTCGAGTTCGGCCCGACGCCGCCGACCGAGGAGCTCCTCCAGGAGCACCTGGACTGGCTCTTCCCGCGCTTCTCCGACGGCACGTTCATCCTGACCGGTGGACTCGACGCCGTGGACGGCCAGCCGCCCTCGGCCCTGGCCGTGCTGGAGGCGGCCAGCCTCGAAGACGCACAGGAGCGGCTGGCGTCGGACCCCTTCATCCGCGCGGGACTCTGCACCCATCGCCTCGTGCCGTACCAGGTCCGGGTCCGTGCGGCCGGCCTCGATGACCGGTTCGCCGACGACGTGCGGGCCATCCCGCGGGAGTGGCACCGCACCGAGGACGGCGCGGTCCTCGGCGAGGTCGCCGGCCGTGGCTGACGCCCTGCCCCTGGCGCCCGACGTCGTGCGCTCGTCGTACGCCGAGCTCGTGGTCACCGACCTGGAGCGGGCGCGCTGGTTCTGGGTCGACCTGCTGGGTCTGCACGTGCAGTCCGACTCCGACGGGGCGCTGTGCCTGCGGGGGACCGATGAGCTGACCCATCACAACCTCGTCCTGCGCCAGGGTCCCTCCGCGGCGTTGAGCCACATCGCCTATCGGGTGCGGACTCCGGAGGACGTCGACCGCGCCGACGCCTACTTCACCGCGCTCGGCTGCCCGACTCGCCGGGTGCCCAAGGGGGCCGGCGCGCCCGGAGTGGGTGAGGCCGTCCGGGTCGTCGACCCGCTGGGGTTTCCCGTCGAGTTCTACTACGACATCGAGCAGGCGGACCGGCTGATCCAGCGCTACGACCTGCATCGCGGGGCCGCGATCGCGCGGCTCGACCACTTCAACATCGTGGTCCCGAACATCGACGCGGCGTACACGCACTATCGGGGGCTGGGCTTCGGCTGCTCCGAGACCATCGAGGACGAGCACGAGATGTACGCCGCCTGGATGTACCGCAAGCAGACGGTCCACGACGTGGCCTTCACGGCCGGGGCCGGCCCACGACTGCACCACCTCGGTCTGGCGACGCACGAGTCGCACCAGGTGCTGCACATCGCCGACGTCCTGGGCGCCCTGCACGCCGAGAGCCACATCGAGCGCGGCCCCGGCCGGCACGGGGTGTCCAACGCGTTCTACGTCTACCTGCGAGATCCCGACGGGCACCGGATCGAGGTCTACACCTCGGACTACTACACGGGGGACCCGGACCACGAGACCTATCGCTGGGACGTCAAGGACGACCGCCGACGGGACTACTGGGGCAACGCCGTCATCGAGTCCTGGTACAAGGAGGCGACCCCGGTCCTCGACCTCGATGGCAACCTCGCACCGATCCAGGAGTCGTCGACCGACGAGAGCGCGGTGCGTGTCGGCGCGGACGGCCTCGGAGGCTGAAGGCGAACATCGCTGCACCGTTTAGTGACAACAGTTCTGCGATGTGCAAGAATTCGTCATATGGAACGAAGCGATCTGGCTGACCACTGCGGCAAGGTGATCGCTGTCCATCTCAACTACACCAGTCGAGCGCGCGAGCGGGGCCACGTCCCCGTGCACCCGTCGTACTTCCTCAAGGCGGCGACCTCGGTCTCCGCCAGCGGCGCACCCATCGTCCGTCCCCGTGGCTGCGAGCTGCTGGCCTTCGAGGGCGAGATCGTCCTGGTCATCGGGCGACGGGCTCGACGGGTGACTCCAGAGGAGGCCTGGGCCCACGTGGGCGCGGTGACGGCCGGCAACGACGTGGGGGTCTACGACCTGCGCTACGCGGACGCCGGTGCCAACGTCCGGTCGAAGAGCGCCGACGGGTTCACCCCGGTCGGACCGCGCTATCTCGACGCCGCGTCGATCGACCCCGCGTCGTTGCGGGTCACCACGTGGCTGAACGGTGTCGTGGTCCAGGATGCCGGGGCGGAGGAGTTCCTGTTCCCGCTGGCCCAGCTCGTCGCTGACCTCTCGCGGCTCTCGACGCTCGAGCCGGGTGACCTGATCCTCACCGGTACGCCGTCCGGGGCGTCGGTGATGGCGCCCGGAGACGTGGTCGAGGTCGAGGTCACCGCGGGACAGCTCACCACCGGCAGGCTGGTGAACGAGGTGGTCGAGGCCGACCACGAGCTCGAGCCGTGGGGAGCGATGCCCCGGCAGGACGAGTCTGTGCGCGCTGCTGCGCTCGGGGCCACAGCCACCCCGCAGGCTCTCGACGAGGACACCAGCGACCGGTTGTCGCGCGTCTCGACAGCGACGCTGGCCTCCCTGCTCCGCCAACGGGGACAGGCGCACGTGACCGTCGACGGAGTGACTCCGGTGGGCCCCGGCATGCGGATGGTCGGCGTCGCCCGGACCCTTCGCTACCTCCCGCTGCGGGAGGATCACTTCGCATCTCGGGGCGGTGGCTTCAACGCCCAGAAGAGAGCCGTCGACTCGATCGGGCCGGGTGAGGTGCTGGTGATGGACGCCCGGCAGCAGTCCCACGCGGGCACGATCGGCGACATCCTCGCCCTGCGCGCCAAGGTGCGAGGTGCGGCAGGGGTGGTCACCGACGGAGCCGTCCGCGACCGGGATGCCGTCGCGGCCCTCGGCCTGGCTGTCTTCGCGGCTGCGGCTCATCCGGCAGTGCTCGGGCGGCTCCATGTCCCGTGGGATCTCGACGTACCGATCGCCTGCGGCAACGTGCTGGTCGAGCCAGGAGACATCGTGGTGGGGGACAGCGACGGTGTCGTCGTGATCCCCCCGCACCTCCTCGCTGACGTGCTGCCCGCGGCAGAGGAGCAGGAGCTGGAGGAGCGGTTCATCGCCGAGCAGGTCGCAACCGGAGCATCGGTCGAGGGTCTCTACCCCGTCGGCGGACCGTGGCGCGAACGGTTCGAGAGCTGGCGCTCGGATCACGAGGTGAGCGTCCCGTGAGCTTCCGGTCGGACCCGGCACAGATCCGAGGGTCGATCACCGCCACCCTGACACCGTTCGAGGACGACGGGTCCGTGGACCACGAGAGCCTGCGCTCGCTCGTGCGCTGGCAGATCGACCAGGGCTCGCACGGCGTCTCGATCGGCGGCTCGACGGGGGAGCCCAGCTCACAGACGGTGGCGGAACGCATCGCCGCGATGGCCACGGTCGCCAATGAAGTCGCCGGCGAGGTGCCGTTCCTTGCCGGGACCGGGACAGCAAAGCTCGACGAGACCCTCGAGCTGACGGCGGCCGCGCAGGAGCTCGGCGCCGATCTCGCCCTGGTGATCACGCCGTACTACGCACGTCCCACGCAGGCCGCGCTCTACGAGTGGTACGCCACGATCTGCCGCGAGTTCCCCGACCTGCCGGTCGTCAGCTACAACGTGCCGTCCCGGACGGCGGTCGAGATCGCACCGGAGACGGTCGGGGCCCTGCGCCGGGACCTGCCCAACTTCGTCGGGATCAAGGAGACGACCAAGGACTTCGAGCACTTCTCACGGGTCTTGCACCTGTGCGGCCGCGACTTCCTCGTCTGGTCGGGGATCGAGCTGCTCTGCCTGCCCCTGCTGGCCCTCGGAGGCGCAGGGTTCATCACGGCGCTGGCCAACGTCGCGCCCGGCCCGTCGGCCGAGATGTTCGACCTCTGGGACAAGGGGGAGCACTCGGCGGCTCTCGACCTGCACTACGCCCTCCATCCCCTCGTCGACCTCCTGTTCGTCGAGACCAACCCGGCGCCGGCCAAGCACGTCCTCGAGACCTGGGGGCGGATCTCCTCCGCACGCGTGCGACCCCCTCTGCTCGGAGCGACGACCAGCGCGGTCCAGCGGATCGACCAGCTCCTCGACGACGCGTCGTCCGTCCTCGACCCCACCACCGGCGCTCCGCGCTGGTCCGGCGCACCCGAAGGAAGCTCACATGACTGACACCGCCACCCAGCCTGCCCGCGTGGGCGCACCGGACGGTCTGCCGGTCGAGATCCTGCACTACATCGGCGGGCAGCACGTGCGGAGCCGATCGGGCCGGACCTTTGCGAACCTCGACCCGGTCTCCAACCAGCCGTACGCCGACGTGGCCGCGGGCGACGCCCGCGACGTGGCAGCGGCAGTCGCGGCAGCGACGACAGCCTTCCGCGACGGACCGTGGCCGCGGATGCTCCCGAGGGCGCGGGCCCGGGTGCTGCACGCCATCGCCGACGAGATCGAGGCCCGGGACGAGCAGATCGCCGAGTTCGAGGCCTGGGACACCGGGCTGCCGATCTCCCAAGCCAGGGGACAGGCCCATCGAGCGGCCGAGAACTTCCGCTTCTTCGCCGACCTGATGGTGGGGTTGGGCGAGGACACGTTCCGGGTGGGACAGTCCCAGCTGAACTACACCCTGCGTGAGCCGGTCGGGGTCGCCGGCCTCATCACTCCGTGGAACACCCCGTTCATGCTCGAGAGCTGGAAGCTCGCGCCCGCCCTCGCCTCCGGCTGCGCCGTGATCCTCAAGCCGGCCGAGTGGACTCCGCTGTCCGCAAGCCTGCTGCCGGAGATCATGGAGGCCGCCGGCCTCCCGGCGGGGGTGTTCAACCTCGTGCACGGCATCGGCGAGGAGGCCGGCGCCGCGCTGGTCGCGCACCCCGACGTACCGCTCATCTCGTTCACCGGCGAGACCACCACCGGGCAGGTGATCATGCGCAGCGGCGCCGACCACCTCAAGGGGCTGTCGATGGAGCTGGGTGGCAAGTCGCCCTGCCTCGTCTTCGCCGACGCGGATCTGGAGCGGGCACTGGACGGCGCGGTCTTCGGGGTGTTCTCGCTCAACGGCGAGCGCTGCACCGCAGGGTCGCGCATCCTGGTCGAGCGCTCGATCTACGACGAGTTCGTGACCCGGCTGGCCGAGCGGGCCGCCAATGTCGTCGTCGGTTCGCCGGCCGACGCCAACACGCAGTTGGGCGCGCTGGTGCACACCGAGCACTACGAGCGCGTCAAGGACTACGTGCGCATCGGGGTGGAGGAGGGGGCTCGGCTCGTGACCGGTGGGGCGCGGCCGGCGCACCTGTCGGAGGGCAACTACCTGGCCGCGACCGTCTTCGCCGACGTCACGCCGACCATGCGGATCTTCCAGGAGGAGATCTTCGGACCGGTCGTGTGCGTGACACCGTTCGACGACGAAGCCGACGCGGTGCGGCTCGCGAACGCGACCAAGTACGGCCTCGCTGCGTACGTCTGGACGAGCGACCTGCGCCGAGGTCATCGGGTCGCCGCCGAGGTGCAGTCCGGGATGTGCTGGCTCAACAGCCACAACGTCCGTGACCTGCGGACACCGTTCGGCGGGATCAAGGCCAGCGGGCTCGGGCACGAGGGCGGCACCCACAGCATCGACTTCTACACCCACCAGCGGGTCGTCCACGTCGCCGTGGGTGACCTGGCCCCACCGCGATTCGGAGCAGGCGCATGATCCTCGACAGGAACGGCTGGCAGGGCAACGTCTTCCTCGGCGGGAAGTGGTCCTCTGGCTCGGGCGGGGTGAGGGGCGTGATCGAGCCCGCCACGGGCCACACCCTCGGTGAGATCGGCCTGGCCAACCCCGACGACCTGGCGCTGGCGGCGGAGGATGCGTCCCAGGCGCAACGCGACTGGGCCGCGCTGCCGCATCCGCAGCGGGCGGCGGTGCTCCGAAGGGCGGGCCAGCTGTTCGCGGAGTACGCCGAGGAGATCTCGTGGTGGAACATCCGCGAGGTCGGCGCGATCCCGGCCATGGCCGGGTTCGCCGTCCACGTCGCCGAGCAGGAGTGCTACGAGGCGGCCGCCCTGCCGGGACGCCCGTACGGCGAGCTCCTGCCCAGCGAGGAGCCGCGACTCTCGATGGCCAAGCGCGTGCCGGCGGGCGTCGTCGGCGTCATCTCACCGTTCAACGTCCCGCTCATCCTGGGCATCCGGTCCGTGGCGCCCGCACTGGCCCTGGGCAACGCGGTGATCCTCAAGCCGGACCCGCGAACTTCGGTGACCGGCGGCATCTCGATTGCCAGGGTCTTCGAGGAGGCCGGTCTCCCGCCGGGCGTCCTGCAGATGCTGCCGGGCGGAGCCGACGTCGGTGAAGCCATGGTGACCAATCCGCTGATCCGGGTCATCTCGTTCACGGGCTCGACCCCGGCGGGCCGCCGGGTCGGCGCCCTCGCGGGGGAGCACCTGAAGCGTGCGCACCTGGAGCTCGGCGGCAACTCCGCACTCATCGTCCTCGAGGACGCCGATGTCGACCAGGCCGTCACGCTGGCCGCGTTCGGGAGCTTCTTCCACCAGGGCCAGATCTGCATGACCACCGGACGCCACCTCGTGCACGAGCGCGTCTACGACGACTTCGTGGAGCGGCTGGCCGCCAAGGCGTCCGCACTGACAGTGGGCGACCCGGCGACCTCCGAGGTCGCGCTGGGGCCGATGATCGACTCGGGCCAGCGGGACCACGCCCACGACATCGTCACCTCGAGCGCCGCCGCGGGCGCGAGAGTGGCCGCCGGTGGGTCGTTCGAGGGGCTCTTCTATCGGGCCACGGTCCTCGCCGACGTACCGCCCGAGTCGCGCGCGTTCGCCGAGGAGATCTTCGGCCCGGTCGCACCGGTGACGCGGTTCGGCAGCGAGGCGGATGCCGTCGCTCTCGCCCAGGGGGAGTTCGGCCTGTCCCTGGGGATCGTCACCCAGGACGTGATGCGCGGACTGGCCCTGGCGGACCGGATACCGACCGGGATCGTGCACATCAACGACCAGACCGTGAGCGACGAGGCCAACAGCCCCTTCGGAGGCGTGGGCGCCTCGGGCACGGGCTCCCGTTTCGGTGGCGCCGCGGCGAACGTCGAGGCGTTCACGGAGACCCGCTGGGTGACCGTGCGTGCCGAGCCGCCGGCCTATCCCTTCTGACCCGCCGTGACTTCGCGGCGCACCCTGACGGGCGTCCATCACGTGCGGCTCCCGGTGTCCGACCTGGCCCGCTCCTTTGCCTTCTGGGGCGAGGTGCTGGGGTACGAACGGGACTTCGACTTCCCCGGCCCGGACGGACCTCGGGGCTGGGCCCTCAAGCACCCGCTGGGCGGGCCGCGCGTGGTCCTCTGGCGAGACGCCGAGAGGGCGGCGGTCGGTTCGGGCTTCTCGTGGTTCTCCCTCGGTCTGCCGTCCAGCCGCGACGTGGTGAGCCTGGCCGAGGACCTTGACCGACGCGGGATCAGCCACGGGGGAGTGCAGGACGCCATGGTCGAGGTCAAGCTGCCGTCCGTCGTCGACCCGGACGGTCATCTCATCGGCTTCTACGTCATGCCGGGCGGGC